>JAEURH010000177.1 GCA_016789365.1 Anaerolineales bacterium | reverse complement strand
AGTTTTATCCTTCGATTGTGGCTTCGGGCAAAGTATCTCAGCGGGATGTTGCCAAGCGCGCGGCGGAGATTTCTACCGTCAGCCCAGCGGATACGGCGGCTGTGACCGAGAGTTTTCTCACCATCATTGCACAAGAACTTGCCAAGGGCAATATTGTGCAGTTGGGTGAATTTGGCTCGTTCTGGCTGAGGGTGGAGACGGAAGGTGCGGAGAATGAAGAAGACGTGCGCGCTTCAAACATTAAGAATGTGCTGGTGCGCTTCACCCCGGGCAAGGAGTTTCAACAGGTCTTAGACGGGATTGTGTTCGAGAAAGCGCCTTCGTAAAATAAGCAAAACATCCGAAGTCTTAACAGACTTCGGATGTTTTTTTGTTGCCCCACCCGCTTGACCCCTCCCAGCCTCCCCGTAACCCTAAAGGGTGCTTCGCGAAGGGGAGGAGCAAACACCCCTCTCCTTTTAGGAGAGGGGTAGGGGGAGAGGTCAAAACGAGTTGTGACTCGTTCAGCCCCCTCCGTGCCCTCCCCCAAATGGACAAATAAATAAATGCAGAATTATCTGAACTCTCCCTTGTCCATTTGGGGGAGGTGTCCGAAGGACGGAGGGGGTCACCCTTCCACTATCTTCACTTCCTGTGCGGTGAGACCGTATAACTGATAGACCAACGTATCAATCGCCTCATCCACCGCGCGGATTTGACGTTCGTAGGCATCTAGCGCCGATTGGGTTTGCGCTTCGGCTTTGGATTTGTGCAAGGACAGCATTTGCTCGACCAGCGCTACCATTTTGTCATGCTGGGCTTTCTCGTCTGGTTTGGTAAAGTCTATGACTCGAATGGGAAGTTGAACTAAGAACTGTTTATTTGCAGCAAAGTATCCGCCATGAAAACTAGTGCTTACTCTTTTCATGAACCAGTCTAGTAAATTACTATTCAAAAGACCAGTTATATATTGAGGGCTTCCAAATTTATCATCAGTTGTAATCCCAAAGCCGCCTGTCGTTACATTTACAAAATAATAATTACCTTCATCATAGTAAGCAGATAATCTAGTAATCATATATGGGAGCATAATTTTAGGTTGTTCCCACATATCTAAATTCTTTGGATAAAGCTGATACCAACCAACATCTTTGAACTTACCATGTTCTCGATCAGATAATAATTTCTTGTTTCTAACTAAATATTCCCATGTTTTTGGAAACTTTTTCTTAAATATATTTTCAGAAATCAACTTAGATTTACTATTAACTTTTTCATAAGGAAATAAAACGAGCGCAGATGGATTAGCCCAATAACGTCCAATCTCTCCGCTTCGTATAACTGGCTTTAGCAAACCAGTTTCAATTTCTACAACTTCATCTAGTTCTTTAGATTTCACGCTGATTGTTGGTTTCTTACTTTCGGGAGTATCTTTGAATAAGAAAACAGTATCAGCACTTGTTTGTAAGCCAACAAACATATTAGATATATCACCTAACTTAACGGGCATTTTACTTAATCTTTCAAATAACTCTGCCCCTTCACCAACTGTGAAATTCCATTCGCTTTCCGTCACGTTCTCAGCAGAGATGTGGCCTGTGAGCCCTGAGACTTCCGAAGTCTTTAAGACTTCGGAAGTCTGGAGACTAATTTGCTCACGCCAAGCCTTCAAATCTTGCACGCGAGTCATTTCAAATTCATCGTTACCTGTCTTATCAAGAAACAGCAGGCAAGTGTAAGTGGTTGCGCCGTCAAAGACTTGTGCATCGCCAAAGTGAATTACTTTAGCCAAGTGTTTTCCTTTGGCAACTAAGCCGCGCAAATTTGCCCCATACTGTGCGTTAAAGAACTTGTGCGGCAGAATGTAACCCATGCGTCCGCGTGCGTTAAGGATGCTTAACGCTTTCTCTACGAAGACAACATAGATGTCGTAATTGCCCGCCTTAGCAGATTGATAGGTTTCTTTATATATCTCTACTTCAAGCGGTGCCCACTCTTTCATCACTTGAATACGAATGTACGGCGGATTGCCAATCACACAATCGAAACCACCTGCTGACATAATCTCTTTGAACTCACGACTCCAATCGAAAGGTCTCACGTTCTTTAACTGTTCTGGGTCTGTAAACATTTGCCCCGTGAAGTAATCTGTGCCGATTAAGGAGTTGCCGTTTTTGATGTTCCCGCTCAGGTCGGGTAGCACTGTCTGGTGAAAGAGCGTGCGTTCTTCGGTCAGTTCACCTTCGCGCAAATCTTCGAGGGCTTTCAACGAGAGCGAAAAGCGCGTCACTTCTACTGCTTGTGGGTCAATATCCACACCGTAGAGGTTGTTCTTAAGGATGTCTCTTTTAAGTTTGGCTGTCAGACGAATCAAACCGCCTTCGTCCCGATAAAAAGAGGCGCGGTCACGTTTCTCTTTGCCAGCACGGGCGTAGTACTCCTTATGCCAGTCAATTAGTTTGCTATATGCGCCCAGCAAGAACGAACCCGAACCACACGAGGGGTCAAGGATTTTCAACTGTGCCACATCGGCAGGGGTCTTGCAGTTTGCCAACAGTTTCCCCAATGTGTTCTCAACGATGTAATCAACAATATATTGCGGGGTATAGTACACGCCGCCCGCCTTACGCACTTCGGGCTTGTCTTCAATCGTCACGCGCTTCTCGGTGGTGCGCACCACGCGCCCCAAGAAACGCTCATAAATTGTGCCGAGAATCTCAACAGGCAATACTGCAAAGTTATACGGCGAGTTTTCGGGTTGCAGGTCATGTAACACGGCACCCACCGCACGATTGCCCACACTGACGTTTTCCAATTCAGGACGTGGCTCGAAGATACTGCCGTTATAGAAGTTGTTTAGCTCGTCAAAGATATGCTTGCAGGATGCAAACCAGCCCGCTTCATCCTCGCCCAAGCCTGCTTCTGTAACTCGGCTTTCGATTTCGCTCAGATAGTCTCTGTCCACTTCACGGTCAGAGAGTGCTTTGATGAAAATCAGTCGGTCAATGAGCAATTGCACGGCGGCAGTAATCAATTCACCATCGGCACGCGGGTTGCGCTTCTTCATATCCTTTGCCAGTAACACCCGCCAGCCGTCTTTCTCATCGTCCATC
>JAEURH010000176.1 GCA_016789365.1 Anaerolineales bacterium | reverse complement strand
GCCATTCATCGTGACAACGAATTTTGGGATTTAGTCTCTTTCGGCTTGTTAAATGCCGAATGGCGCGACCAAGTTACGAGTCAAGGGTGAAGCGATGAAAGACATTTATCGTGGAACCCTTGTCCGCTTGGCGGCTGTGTCACCGGAAGTGATGGCGAAAACTTTTATCAAATGGGACCATGACTCTGAATTTCATCGCTTGGCAGATAATGCGCCTGCTCAATTATGGTCTGAGAAAAAGTTGAAAGAGTTTGTTGAAAAGAGAGATGAAAAACAAGGTGATAAAAGTTTTGGCTTTTCAATTCGCGCATTAGAAAATGACCTTTTGATTGGCAGTACCGGGCTTTGGATTCAACGTTGGAATTTGGGCGATGCTTGGCTTGGTATTTTTATTGGCGAGCGCGAGTATTGGGGCAAAGGCTATGGCACTGACGCCATGCGCTTGATTGTCAATTATGGATTTAGCGAATTGAATTTACGCCGCATTACTTTAGGTTTACATTCTTACAATGAACGCGCCTTGAAGTCGTATCAAAAAGTTGGCTTTACTTTAGAAGGACGTGTGCGCGGTGAAGGAATGCGTGATGGTGTTCGTTACGATAGTTTGTATATGGGCATCTTGCGCGAAGAATGGTTGAAGTTATACATGAAGTAGTGCGTCGCACCACAACGTATATATTCATTTGCATAGTCAGATAAATCTTATCTTCAAGTTTATCTTGCTAACAAAAGTACGACGCACCCTTATTAAAGAAAGCGAGGAAACATGGAAACAAAAGAAATGACTGAATTAAATCTTCGTCCAGTTCGTTGGAACGATGTGCAAGCAGTAGCAAAGTTGATGTACTTATCTAGTGTAGCAGATGGAGATACTGAGACTGCTGAAACCCCAGAAGATGTTGAACATAACTGGCGTGCCACAGGTTTTAACCCTGAAACCGATGCCTTTGTTGTAGAAAATTCTGAAAAAGAAGTTGTCGGCTATTGGGAAGTTTTTAATGGTGATGAACATGCCAAATTACACTTCGATGGTTATATTCATAAAGATTACGAGAATACCCCTGTAGGTGACATGCTCTTTCAACAGGCAGAAAAACGTGCACTCGAACATATTCCGCTTGCCCCAGCGGATAGACGCGTTTTTGTTCATAGTGCTATGAATATCAAAGATAAATACTTTCAATCCTTACATGAAAAGCATGGATTTGCTGTTGTGCGATATTTTTGGCGCATGGAAATTAAACTTGAGTCTGCTCCAGAGGTTCAACCTTTGCCAGAAGGCGTTGAGTTTCGTCCATTTATTCAAGCAGAACATGCCCGCTTAGTTTGGGAAGCTGATAATGAAGCCTTCCGTGACCATTGGGGGCATCACGACTCAAAATATGAAGAATGGCATCAACGAAAATTGGAAAGACCAGAATACGACCCAACCCTTTGGCTCATCGCTTGGGAAGGCGACCAAATTGCAGGTTTTTCGCAAAATCGTTACATGAATGAAATGGGCTGGGTCGGCACATTAGGCGTCCGCCGCCCATGGCGTAAAAAAGGCTTGGGCTTGGCTTTGCTCACACATTCCTTTGCCGAATTTTACAAACGCGGTATCAAAACCGTAGGCTTAGGCGTAGATGCCGCCAACCCTACCGGTGCAACTCGTTTGTATGAAAAAGCAGGCATGAGCATTGCCAATGAATATGTGGCTTACGAAAAAGAATTGCGGGCAGGGAAAAGTGAATAAAAAGTAGACAGGCAGGACTTTTTACTGCCTGTCTACTTTTGTTAAAAATCAGGTAGAATCAAGATAACCAAAGAATAGTTTTGAAATTACGTCACGAAAGAAGGACTTTTCCTTATGAACCTGCGTTGTCTATATTGCCAAACCCCCTTTACCCTCAGCCGCAACGAAATGCTTACTGCGCTTGTAATGATGAAAGATAAAAACATGAATCATTATGATGCGCACTGCCCGCGTTGCCGTCGCGCCAATTCAATTTCTCGCCAGCGGATGGAACTTTTCTACCCGAATTGGCAAGAAGCCGCAAAAAACATGCCGCCCCCGGCACCCGCTTCATCATCTGACCCGAAACCTGCTACTGTTTCCTTGAAAACGGAGCCTTTGCCTAAGGCATTGTTAAAATCAAAATTGAAAACTTCCGATAGCAAAAAATCTGCGGCAACTTCTGCTAAACCTTCGGCTTCCAAACGCAAACGCGCTTCTAAGCCTGCTTCTGCAAAAAAGACAACACCTGCCAAACCCGCACCACGCGGTGTAAAAAAAGGGAAAAAGTAAAACGCATCACTATCACCTTTCCCGCAGATGTAAAAATTCTGCGGGATTTTTTTATGAAACAATCTGGAAAACAACATGACAATAAAAGCAATCTTTTTTGATTTTGGCGGCGTGATTCAACGCACAGAATATCAATCGCCACGCCAACACTTGGCTCAAAAATTTGGCATGGAATATGAAGATATTGACAAATTTGTTTTTGAAAGCCCCACAGCCAAACAAGCAACAGTCGGTGAAATTAAAGTAGAAGAACACTGGCAAGCCATTGCTAAAAGATTCAAACTTGGAAAAGACGAAATTGCTAAATTTGAATCCGAATTTTTCGCTGGTGATGTAATTGATAATGAACTCGTCAAATTTATTCGTGAGTTGCGACCAAAATACAGAACAGGTCTCATCAGCAATGCTTGGTCTGACATGCGTGAGTATTTAATTCGCAAAAAGTTAGACGATGCTTTTGATACCTTGACCATTTCGGCAGAGATCAAAATCGCCAAGCCCGAAGCAAAGATTTATCTCCACGCGCTGAAACAGGCTGAGGTCAAGGCAAATGAAGCGGTGTTTGTAGATGATGTCTCAGCCAATATTGAAGCATGTCAAAAATTGGGGATGCACGGAATTTTATTCCGTGATGTTGAAGAAGCAATAAATCAAATCAAAAAGATGTTGAAATGAAGGTTTTTTTGACCTACAAGAGTGTTAGGCAGATTAATTGACGCATTTTACCGTTTACAAGTATAATTTTCGGGCGTTCCCTTTTGTGAGGGAAAGTTGAGGAAAAATGGCACTGCGTGGAAATTTGCGCGATTTTACAGTTACACAATTACTCAATCTGATTAA
>JAEURH010000175.1 GCA_016789365.1 Anaerolineales bacterium | reverse complement strand
TGTGGATACAAACGGCATTTCAAAAACGCTTGATTAAATATTTCAAACAAAGTTTCAGAAAGTGGATGCCCTTTAGCAACCCCAACCCCGCGCAATTTTTCTAAAACAATATCGCCAGCATTTCTTTTTTTCACTGCTGTCGTCACTGTGCCATAAATCACTTTTTCTCTTCCAAACATTTCAGCAATTAAAGGTTCATTATCCACGCCGTTGGACAAACACAAAATCGGCGGAAGTTTTTCTGCAAATGGCTTCATTGTTTCTAATAACGCGGGCATATCATAAGATTTCAATGCCACAATCGCAACATCAAACGGACCAAATTTCAAAGCCGATTCAAGCGAAGATTCAAATGTAAAAGTACGCGGCTCAATCACAAACGATTCTTTTGTATTTCTTCCCTTCGACAAGCTCAGGACGACGCTTTCATCTAAAGTTAAATCTAATCTCAAACCCCGTGATTTCAATTCTTCAATATTTTTTTCTCTTTCAACAAACGTCACTGCTTGCCCCGTCAACACTAGTGAACCGCCAATATATGTTCCAATGGCACCTGCGCCAAAAATTAAAAACTTAAGTTCAGAAGCCATGAAAATTATTCTTCGCTTTCCGCTTCCACCCAATGAGCATGGTCATTGACAGAATCAATCGTCCAGCGATGATGATGCGCATGATAAATTAAACTTGCAAAAGCAGTGTTGCTAAATCGAAAACGCAAACCAGCATTATTGGCTTGCGGCGCAATCCCCACAATCGCGTGCATTACTTGATTCAACAAACCGCCATGTGAGACAATTAAATATCGTGCAGGCTCGCGCTTTAATAAATTATGCAATGCCCGCCCGCCACGCAAAAACAATTCCCAATCGCCCTCGCCATCCACACCAACAGCGTCATACGGATTATAAAATTCGGGATGTATAAAATTTTGTCTAACTTCTTGAGCAGTTAAACCAGAAAATTCACCGTTATCACGTTCCATCCATAATTCATCAAATTGAACATCAAGATTGAAAGAAGAAGCGACAATTTCAGCGGTTTCTTTTGCACGAGATAATGGACTCGCAATCACCGCATCAAACTTGACCTGTGCCTGTTTCCAGCGTGCGGCTAATGCTTGCGCCTGAGCACGACCACGTTCTGTCAGCGGATAATCTTTTTGCCCCTGCCAACGTGATTCAGCATTTCCAACCGATTCACCATGTCGTAATAATGTAATAAAAAAGTTTTTAGGTTTAATTTTGTTCATCAGACTGCTTCCCCTTTATCAAGTAAACTGGACGGCGTTTCACTTCTTGAAAAATATAACCAACATACACGCCGATAAAACCCAACAAAATCATAATAATTCCACTGGCAATTAACAAAATTCCCATCAAAGAACTCCAACCTGGCACAACGCGCTCTGTATTGTTTGTAATCCATAACGTCAATACATAAGTGAGTTGTGCACATGCTAAGATAAAAAATACAAAACCAGCACTCAAACCGATATACAACGGCGCAAGTGAAAAAGAAAAAATTGCATCCGAAGCCAAGCGTAACATTTTCCCCAAAGAGTATTTTGATTTTCCTGCAATCCGTTTCGGCTCTTCATACGGAAGGATAATGCTTTTGTATCCCATCCACGAAATCATGCCGCGCAAAAAACGATGATACTCTTTCATTGAGCGCAAGCCGTTCAAAGCGTCTCTATTCATAGCGCGAAAATCTGCTGCGCCTTGTATCACTTGCGTACCGCTGATTTTATTAATTAGCCAATAAAAAAAGTTCGATGAAATTTTTTTGAAAGAAAGCCCACCGTTTTCAATGCGTTGCGTTTGCACAATGTCATAACCGTTTTGAAGCAACGAAATCATTTGCGGAATCATTTGTGGCGGATGTTGCCCATCGCCATCCATCGAAATCATCACATCACCTTGCGAAGCATCCATGCCAGCAGTCAATGCGGCTTGATGACCAAAGTTGCGGCTCAGTTGTAACAGGGTTAGGCGTGGGTCATTGACCAAAATGTTTCGGAGCGTATTAACTGTCCCGTCGTTTGAGCCGTCATCTACATAGATGAATCGAAAATCGTGAGGCAGAGAATCAATCACAGCACAAATATCTTGATACGTTTGTGTAATCGATTCAACTTCATTAAAAATGGGGATGACTAAATCAATTTTGAGTTTGGCAGACATTGATATGATTCTACCATGCGCCTCATAACCTGACTTGATGTTTGTTTTCTAACAACCGAATTGTTCTCTCCGCCTCATCATTTTTTTGCGTTTCGCTCCAATGAAATGTTTCGCCCAAAATTTCGACCAACTCCAACAAACTATGCGTTGAAAGTTTTCCGAGCATCGCCAGCATGGAGCGACGTAAAATTAAATCATCAAGATGTTGCACTTTTTCATGTTGAATAATGTAAATGATTTCTCTTTTTGAGTAATTCGGTAAAAACTTTAATGGTTCATCAGGTGCGTTTTTTATAAAATCGGCAAAGGCTTCGGCGCGTGTGCCGTAACGCTCAAACAAAATTTCAAGTCTTTCTTTTGATAAGCCCGTCCATGCCGCAAGCCCGTTGATAAATTTTATTTTTTCTTCTTGATTTGTTGGATAGCCATGCCCGCCCCCAATTTGTAGTGACTTGGTATCTTTTTTTCTTGATATACCCAAAAAGTTTAAGGTTTTGTCTGTCACTTCTTCTGAAAAAGCGCGGAAGGTCGTCCACTTGCCACCAACGAGTGAATAGACTGGGAATTGCAGATTCGTCCAATCACCACTTAATACTTGAATAGAATGGTCACGGCTGTATTGGCTGGTTGATTTTGCAGTGCTACTTTCTAACGGACGAACACCTGAATAACGAAAGACAATATGGTCATGCGTTACTTGAATGGATGGAAAGACATGTTTTATCAATTCAAGGAAATAATCCACTTCTTCATCCGTACAAACTGCTTCATCTGGATTTTCAATTTTGATATCGGATGTACCGACTAAGACGCGGTCAAATAATGGACAAATTAAAACAATGCGTCCATCTTTATTTTCAAAGAAAAATTCATTGTCACCAATCGCATCTCGCAATTCAGGGTGATTCAAAACCAAATGCGAGCCTTTGGTTCCACCGATAAATTTTGTAGATAAACCTAAACTGTGATTAGAGAAATCA
>JAEURH010000174.1 GCA_016789365.1 Anaerolineales bacterium | reverse complement strand
TGATTAGGGTTAACTGTAATTCGTTCAAACAGGGTTGTTTCTGTCATTTTTTTATTTCTCCTGCCTTAATCATACACGATTTTTTTGATACATCGCGTGGCAGGTTTGCTACTTCATCCCAAGTTAGGTCATCGAAGTTGAAAAAGTTTGTCATGGACGGAATTATAGTAGGGAATGGGGAACTAGAGATTGGAAACTGGAAAATGGGTATCAGTACGCAGACCTGACAGGTTTTATCAAGTCACTTACTCGTCAGATACCTTTTTCATCTTGATGAGATGGTTCTATGAAAACCTGTCAGGTCTTTTTATAAAATTGAAGTTTCAGATAATCATCGCTTGGGCACGCCGTGGTCAAGTGCTTATAAGTTGTTGGCATTACATCAGAAATTGTAAGAGGGCAGGGAATTGTGGATGGGGAATAGGAAATTGTGCAGGCATGACATGTCTTAACGAAACCAATGCAGATTAAGTAAGAGTTACGTCCGCGCAAGGGTTCTGATTAATTTAGGTTCTAATGAGACATGCCATGTTTTTTGGTGAAATTGGTTTTTGTTTCAGAAAGTTTTTTTAGTGATCTAAATATTAATAGACTGTCTCCTTGCATTTTATGAAAAAAAATAGGAAATTTGTAGATATTACAATAAACAAAATAGCACTTAATATTGTAAATAATCCATAAATTTTAATATTTTGTTTATAATTTTCATATTGTTGCTTTTGATATTTTTCACTGACGTTAAATATTCTCATAATAAAAAAACCTATTTGGGCAGCAAGTACTAAGGGAGGTTTTTTTTGTGTGAAAATCTTGATACCCTTATTAAGTTCTAATATTGATAATACTAACAATGCTATACTAAATATAGTGTCCATTTTTTTCTCTTTTCATTGTGGCAATTGAGTGCGTGGGGGTTCTACGTAAAAACCACTTAACAAATTAGCACTCATACTTAATAGGTTTCCTAGAATGCCTCCTAAAGGCATAATACGGGCTGCCCTAGCTTGAGTGACGAGATCCGATTCTTTTAAGACTTCTATACTACCTGTAACACCAAGATCAAAAACACTAGATTTCCCTTCAGTTGCTTTACTTACTTGGTACGATAAACCAAATATATCAATTGCTATCCCAGCACTAGCAAACTTAACAGCAGCTGGTCCACCAAAAGCTGTTCCCAAATCTGTTACTATACCTCCAATATCAATTAACATTTCTAATCCATCAATCCGAGAAGGGTCATAACGAATTCTACTTAAGAAATCCCCAAAACCTATCCATGCTTCTGGATTACAAGCAATAGGAGCACCAGAAAGGAAGAATTCGCAAACTTCTTGATTGGTTGGCGTATTACCCTCTAGTAGGTCTAAAAGAATATCATAATCATCTTTTTCACCTTTCGGCTGCGTCGGTTTTGGCTTGAGTGGCTTCGGTTTAAATTGCGAATCTAAAACATATTCTGGGTCTTTAGCTGAACCGCAATAATTGCTTCCAATACAGTCAATTGGAACATGTCCCGTTGGGTCGTTCATTATAATTGGGCGGTTGTTTACATACGCATAACGATTGTAGTGTTGTGCATTATATGGGTCAGGCACAATCGAATCAGGCTGAATAAACCTGTTCAGCACGGGTGAGTAGAAGCGGGCTTTATAATCCATCAAGCCAAGGTCATCATCCAAATTGCGTTGACCTGTGAAGCCGTAGTCGGTGAGTCCGCTAGTGGGGTGGTTGGGAAGTTGTCTAGTGCCGCCGAAGGGTAACGCTTCGCAGTCTGTGCTGGCTGATTAAGTCACCTTGATGGTCTGTAATTGCTATACACGAGACCTCCGAGGTCTTGAAGTGCAAATTAACATTGGCTTTCATAAATCAGACCTCGGAGGTCTTTGGCGAAAGTTAAGTCATCGAAGCTGAAGAAGGTTGTCATGGACGGAATTATAGTGGGGAATGGTGAATAGAGACTAGAGATTGGAGATTGGGTATTAGTACGCAGACCTGACAGGTTTTATCAAGTCACTTACTCGTCAGATACCTTTTTAATTCAAAGAATCTTGATGAGATGGTTCTATGAAAACCTGTCAGGTCTTTTTATAAAATTGAAGTTTCAGATAATCACCGCTTAGGCATGCAGTGGTCGAGTGCGTATATGTTGTTGGCATTTCATCAGAAGTTGTGAGAGGGCAGAGACCTGCTATTGCACTATCGTGATATATAGTAAATGCCAGCAAATAGTGATAGACCTCCAATTAATATCCAATAAATGTGAATTCTTTCCACAATTTTTGTAGCAACTATTGCTTTAAATGTAGCGATTGTTAAGAAGAGACCACCAATAACAAGTAGCGATCCAAACACTTTGTATATCATATATTTGTCTCCTCTATTAAGGTACCCAATGTGAACCGGAAGGCGCGTTGTTTGTCGCCCATAGGAAAGTATATATTGTAGGTATTACAGTTATACTCCCTGATTGATATCTTCCATTTGTGGAATCTATTGTAAAAACAAGTAATCCTTTAGATTCTGATGAACTAGAACCAAACAAAGATACAGATATGGTTCCGCCATTTTCATACATCCCACTTTCCACAATATTGGAATTAACATTTGATAATTCATAAGAACCTATCCCTGTGTAAATTCCGACAGCAAGGGTAATAAGCCCAATTTTACTAACAGCCTCAGGTGAAACAGATGCACCAAAAAATAAAGCTATGAATTCCGGTGTTAATACTCCCATAGATGTAAGGTATCCAGTGATACCTATTCCAAGCCCAAATATATCTGCTCCAATTCCGAGAAGATCAATTGCTGATGCAAATTGAGTGCTGTCTTTCCAAAAGTTTTGTGAAAATCCTGTTGTAAATTCAGTACAAAATAATACAAAGCCAACATCTGTAGGACAAGAGTAACTTTCTTCATCTAAGGAAGGTAGCGCTTTTCCCCTACCGCCTTCTTCCTCTTCTTCGTCATCATTATTATTACCGCTTCCGCCATTTGTATTATTGTCATTACTATTTGAACTTGATTGCCAAGAACAAGTGCCATCTTGACCATTTGGAATCCAAGTTCCGTTGTAATAGCAATGTCCGCTAGGGTCTATCAAATTAATTGGGTTATTTATGACATAACTAAACCTATTAAAATCTTGCGGGCTTACTGGATTCGGCACAATCGTATCAGGCTGAATAAACCTGTTCAGCACGGGTGAGTAAAATCGGGCTTTGTAATCC
>JAEURH010000173.1 GCA_016789365.1 Anaerolineales bacterium | reverse complement strand
TATTTTTATCGATGAACGACCATTTCAAACCTGTTGGGAAGCCTGCGCCTCCACGCCCGCGTAAGCCTGAGTTCTTAACCTCATCCGTCACTTGGCTAGGAGACATTTTCGTCACTGCTTTTTTGAACGCAGAAAATCCGCCATTCTTTTTATAGACGTTAAATTTATGTAAGTCAGGAATCTCTCGATGTCTTAATAAGATGTGACTCATCGCTTCTCTCCTGTTTCAACTTGTTTCAGCGACTGAAGCCACTCATTCACTCGGTCAATCGTCATGTACTCGTGATATTTGATTCCATCTGGTCCTTGTGATTGGAACATGGGAGCACGGTCACAAGCGGCGAGGCACATCACATGTTCAACAGTCACTAAACCATCTTGTGTAGTTTCACCATCTTTGACATTTAGATGTTCGCAAACTTGCTTCAAAAATTCATCAGCACCGCGTAAAGCACAAGGCAAATCGGTACAAATTTGCATACGATATTTACCGGCTTTTTTCTCTTGATACAACGTATAAAAACCAACTACTGAACCTACTTCGGTTTCAGTAATGCCTAAAAGACCAGCAATCTCTTGCATAGCCTCTTTGCTGACAAAGCCTTCGTCTTTTTGTACTAAATGCAAAAGAGGCATCACAGCTGAACGTTTATATTCAGGTGGATATTTGGATAAAATTTGTTTTATTTCTTTATTATATTTCTGCAACAACATAATTCCTCGTAAAACCCTCATCCCCAACCCTTCTCCTGTTGGAGAAGGGAGTTGAGTCCCCTCTCCTTTTGGGAGAGGGCTAGGGTGAGGGAGATTTTATCGGTCAATATCTCCAAGCACAATGTCTATAGAAGCAAGGATAGCAACCAAATCTGCTACCAAATGCCCTTTGGTGATTTCAGGTAATACGGCTAAGTTATCAAATGAAGGAGTTCGCATGTGTACGCGATAGGGTTTTGGTCCGCCATCACTTTCGAGGAAGACACCTAATTCACCACGTGGAGATTCGACTGCGTTATAAATCGAGCCTTTGGGTGCGAGAAAGCCTTCTGTCCATAATTTGAAATGATGAATTAAAGATTCCATGCTCACGCCAATTTCAGAACGTGGTGGTGGAACAAATTTACGATTCTCTGAACGAACTGGACCTAACGGCAATTTGTTCATTGCTTGTTCAATAATTTTTAATGACTCGCGTAATTCTTGAATGCGGACGATATAACGCGCATACGTATCACAATCATCCGAAACGGGGACGTTGAAATCATATTGTTCATAACCGAGATAAGGTGTTGCTTTGCGAATGTCCCAGTTAACACCAGAGGCTCGTAGTGTAGGACCAGTTACCCCGTAGGAAAGAGCCGTCTTTTTATCAAGGTAGCCGATGCCTACTAAACGGTCAATAAAAATGGGGTTGCGAGTCATCAAGCGTTCGTATTCATCCACCCGTTTGTGGAACATGTTTACAAAATCACGCACGGCTTTTTCAAATTCAACGGGAACATCACGCCACAAACCACCAGGGCGGATGTAGGTGGTCATCATGCGTTGACCCGAAACCATTTCAAAAATATCTAAAATACGTTCACGCTCGCGGAAACAATAAAGGAAGACAGACATAGCGGCAAGGTCGAGACCAAACGCGCCGAGCCAAACCAAATGCGAAGCGATGCGTTGCAGTTCAACAAGAATCACACGCAAGGCTTGCGCACGGACAGGCACATCTACATCCACCAATTTTTCAACTGCCATTACATAAGCGAGGTTGTTGCCCATGGTGTTCATGTAATCGAGGCGGTCGGTCATCACTTCGGCTTTCTGATAAGTTTTGGCTTCCATATTTTTTTCGATGCCAGTATGGAGATAACCAATATCAGAAATACAATTGACAACTGTTTCGCCGTCTAACTCTAAAATTAAGCGCAACACGCCATGTGTGGATGGATGTTGTGGACCCATATTAAGCAACATGGTTTCACCGCGGATTGCCCGTTCTGAAACCAAATGTTTGAATTGGTCTATGCTAACTTCTTGAATCTGCGTCATTCTTTTTCCTTTTTTCGCCACAGAGTTCACAGAAGGCACGGAGATTTTTTATTTTTTCTCTGTGTTCTTTGTGGTCTCAGTGGTTAAGGCTCTTATTCTTTTGCGTACGGCTTGCGAACATCTATATCTTCAAAGTTAAAGGTAAATTGTGGTTCTTCATAACCCAATGGGAAATCTTTTCGTAACGGATGACCTTCTGTGCCTTCGGGCATTAAGATTCTTCTTGGGTCTGGATGATTTTCAAATTCAATGCCGAACATATCCATCAATTCACGTTCGCGCCAATTGCAAGTGTCATATACACCTGTTCCCGTCGGCACTTTGGGATTATCACCATTGACTGGGACTCTTAATTGAATGAAAGCAATTTTTTCAAGTGATGTCAATTGATAAATCACATGAAAGCGCGGATTATTTTGCGGGTAATAATCCACCGCAGTTAAAGCGGAGAGTAATTCAAATTGATGTTTATCTCGTAAAAGAGTCAACGCCTCTACAATTTGTTCAGGTTTGACAAAGCAATGCACTTCGCCACGATGTTCTTCGTAGGTGACGTTGAATTTGTCTTGTAAATCTTTTACGATGGGTTCGAGTTTTTTATCCATAATAATTACCATTTCGTCATTGCGAGCCGCGCTCTTGTTTTTAGCGGCAAAGCAATCTCCAACATAGTCATAAGATTGCTTCGTCGGCTTCGCCTCCTCGCAATGACGGAGTTATGCTGTTACTGGCGCAGTCACTTTTTCAGCATTGACCTTTTCATACAAAGTCATCACACCATGAATCAATGCTTCTGGGCGCGGAGGGCAACCTGCTACATATACATCTACTGGCACCACTTCATCAACACCTTGGAAGATGGCGTAGTTATTGAACACACCACCACAAGATGCACAGTCACCCATGGCAATCACCCATTTCGGTTCGGGCATTTGGTCGTATAACAATCTCAAGACAGGACCCATTTTCTTAGAACAGCGACCTGCCACAATCATCAAATCAGATTGACGAGGGCTGGCACGCATCAATTCCATACCGAAGCGGCTCATATCATAATCAGAGGCTTGTGCCGCCATCATCTCAATTGCGCAACAGGCTAAACCAAACAACATGGGCCACATCGCATTGGTACGAGACCACTTTACAACGGTTTCAAGTGTAGTAGTTGCCACACCCATGTTTCCAAGTTTTTGTTCTATTCCCATT
>JAEURH010000172.1 GCA_016789365.1 Anaerolineales bacterium | reverse complement strand
AATTAATAAAACATCCACACCATTCAATGCTACATCACGAAACGTGCCAATGCCATTAATGCCTGCGCCAACAATTAGCACAGAGATTTTTGAATTTTGTTTTAACGAAGATAAAATTTCACTACGATTCATTTTTATAAATTTTTAGCCGCTAATTTCGCTAATTCACGCGAATTTTTAAATCAATTAGCGAAAATCCGCGAAATTCGTGGCAAAGATTTTTACCTTCACTCAACCCAATCAAACGTTCTCGTGACTGCTTTCTTCCAACCTGAGTATAAACCCTGTCGGCGTTTTGAGTCCATTTTTGGAGTCCATTCTTTATCGCGTCCCCAATTCTTTTTTAATTCATCTGTATCTTTCCAAAAACCAACAGCGAGTCCAGCCGCGTATGCCGCGCCTAATGATGTTGTTTCAGCAACTTTGGGTCGCACCACAGGTACATTCAAAATATCAGATTGAAATTGCATGAGCAATTCATTGAAGACCATACCGCCATCTACTTTCAATGAACGAAGCTTTACGCCAGAATCTTTTTCCATGGCATCTAACACTTCGCGTGTTTGATATGCCGTCGCCTCTAACGATGCTCTAGCAATATGACCTTTGTTGACATAACGAGTCAAACCAACAATCACGCCTCTTGCATCAGATTTCCAATATGGTGCATATAATCCGCTAAAGGCTGGGACGAAAAAAATCCCGCCATTATCTTCAACTGATTTTGCTAACGCTTCAATCTCAGGGGAAGTCTGAATCAATGATAGGTTATCTCTCAGCCATTGAATCAACGCGCCTGTGATTGCAATGGAGCCTTCCAACGCATAGACTGCTTTTTTATTTCCGATTTTATAGCCAAGTGTAGTTAATAAACCCGCTTTGCTTTGAACAGGTTTTTCACCTGTGTTCAATAACATGAAGCAACCAGTTCCATAAGTATTTTTCGCTTCACCTGTTTTGAAACACGTCTGACCAAATAATGCGGCTTGTTGGTCACCTAAATCACCTGCGACGGGGATTCCTTGTAGGGGCGAGGTCTCCTCGCCCGAATTTGGGCGGGATGACCCCGCTCCTACATAACCATAAACCTCTGATGATGATTTTATTTTTGGCAACATATTTTTGGGAATGCCCATCGCTTTCAAAATTTCATCATCCCAATCTAATGTTTTGAGATTCATCAACATGGTGCGTGAAGCATTAGTAACATCCGTAATGTGTTCACCAGTCAAATTCCATATCAACCAAGTATCCATATTGCCAAATAACAATTCACCCTTTTTGGCTTTTTCTTTTGCACCTTTCACATTCTCCAAAATCCACTTGATTTTTGGACCTGAAAAATAAGTAGCGAGAGGCAATCCAGTTTTTTTTCTAAATCTATCTTGTCCGCCATTCTTTGCAAATTTATTGATAATGACATCCGTGCGTGTATCTTGCCAAACAATTGCGTTGTAAATCGGCTTGCCCGTGTTTTTATCCCACACAAGTGTAGTTTCGCGTTGATTTGTCACACCGATTGCCACAATTTCAGAAGAATTAATTCCACTTTTTGAAAGTGCGCCATTAATCACATCTTGAGTATTTTTCCAAATCTCCAACGCATCATGCTCCACCCAGCCTGGTTTTGGATAAATCTGCTGATGTTCTTTTTGGTCAACTGCTACTACGTCGCCACTGTGATTAAATAAAATAAATCTTGTACTAGTTGTGCCTTGGTCAATTGCGCCGATGTATTTGGGCATAAAGTCACCTCATAAAAAATATTTCCTAATTGTAAAACAAAATGAGCTGAGAATTAATCCCAGCCCATTGATTCTATCTTAATAAAACTGATTACTTCTTTGTGCTTGCTTTTTTCGTAATTCGCTTTGGTTTTTCTATCGAAACCGCTTCTTCTTTATCTGCATCAGTAAATAAACGATACGAAAGCACTGCACTAATTGATCCCATAAAAGGCCCCATCAGATAAATTAAATAAGTGTTGAAGTCTGTCAAACTTGGGTTTGAAAACAAAGCAATGCCAAATGTACGAGCTGGGTTTAATGAAGCACCTGTTAAAGCACCCCCCGCCAAAATCGAAACGACCAGTGTAAGTCCAATCACCAATCCAGCAAATGCACCAGATTTTCCACCAACAGCATTATGGAATATGGCATTTACTAAAAAGAAAGTCAATATTGTTTCAACAATCACAGCTAAAATTGGTGATGAATTTGTTAAATAACCAACTGTTGCACCATCTGCAATATTTAAACTTGTATAAGTTGTAGTGAGATTCAAGAAAAAGCCAGCCATTGCCGCACCAATTAATTGGGGCAACCAATATGAAGTAAGAGCTTGGTCAAATTTAATATTCCCATTTGCCCATAAACCTAAAGTGACAGCAGGGTTAATGTGCGTACCAGAAATGTAACCAAAAGTATAAGCAAATGTCGCCACCACTAAGCCATGTGCTAATGCCACGCCTAACAAACCTGCACCAGCCATACCTGCGCCTGCCCCAACAAACACTAAAGCAAATGTACCAATTAATTCTGCAAAAAATATTTTCGAGTTAAACATAGTTTCTCCGTTGAAATAATTTAATACTGATAACACCCATTCATAATGTAGGTCACGCTTTTAGCGTGACGATATTTTTGATTAAGTTGTCACGTTGAAAACATGACCTACCACCCTTTTGCACCCAACAAAAATGATTTACCTGACATGATTTTTTTTCCTGCGGGTTGGACTTCTTCTAAAACCAAAATTCCATCTGAACAACAAACAGCGGGTCTATCATTGACCGTCAGCCTGCTACCGTTTTCTACATCCTTCTTTTGGCTGATAGTAGATGCTTTCATCACCTTCAATAAATTTCCATCCCACTCAAACCAGGCTGAGGGCCATGGATTCATCGCTCGGATTCTTCTTTCTAATTCAACAACTGATTGATTGAAATTTAATTTCCCATCTTCTTTTTTCAACATTGGAGCATAAGTGGCTAATTCATTATTTTGCGGTTCTGGAATAATTTTTCCGCTTACATAATCAGGAATGGTTTCGATTAATAACTCCGCTCCAAGCGAAGATAAAGTTTGAAAAACAGAACCAGCCGTGTCGTCAGGGTTGAGGCGGATGGATTTTTTTGTGAGCATGTCACCTGTATCAAGTCCAATGTTCATTTTCATAATCGTCACACCTGTTTCTTCATCACCTGCAAGAATTGTGGCATTGATTGGTGCCGCGCCACGCCAACGTG
>JAEURH010000171.1 GCA_016789365.1 Anaerolineales bacterium | reverse complement strand
TCTTCGCTCATTTGTGCTAGGAATAATACTCGAACACCTGTTCAGTTGTCAAGGCTTGGAGGTGGGGATTTGGTAGGAGAAAATTTGCAGATTTTTACAAAGATTTACAGATGTATTTTATGGCTTCCATGTGAAATCAAGCTCAGAGCCTGATAATATATCCCCTTGATTAACATCTTCGTTGCTGATGTCCTTTAGCATTATGCCGACATTATCACCCTTCTGAGCGTATGTGACTACTTTGCGGTTAACTTCAAGACCAGATACCACAGTTGTTTTGCTGGAACTTTTGCCCTGAATGCGGATTTCATCCCCGACGGTAATTGAGCCACTTTCAATTTGACCCGTGACGACGGTTCCACGACTTTTGATGGAGTAGATTTCTTGCACAGTCATACGGAAGGTAGGGTTAGTGGGCATTTGAAATTCCTTTCACAATGGGTAACCCCTAACAGAACTTTGTTGGCGCATTTTTATTTTTAAGACTCGCCTGCCAATTTGAGAATACGTTCCTTAATTTCAGCAGAAATCCACATGCCCGAATCGTTCAGTTTCAATACATACGGCTCAACTTTTTCAATGATGGCATTAGTTTTTGCTTCCAATAGAACCTTCAAAGTTCCCCAAACTTGTAAGCCTGCCACTTGTGCGGTTCGGCGTGCAAGCATATCATCAAGTAAGACAACTCTATCTGGATTTTCCAATGCCAGAGCCATTGCGGCAATTTCACCTACACCCAAATCCAAAGCGAGCCACTCTGACGGGGTAGATTTTGGATTAACGACTTTCAGCCACAAGTAATCATCTGGATTGGGAACATCATAGCCTTTACTTCTGCCCGCTTGCAATTCATTTTTGACGGCTTCGGGAGCCCAGACTTCGTCAAACAATTTTGGTAGCCAGTCTATACCGCCGATACGATAAAGATAAAGAAGAGGTGAAGTATTACTGACAGCTTTAAGCATGGGGGTTTTCTAAATCGTCAAGTTCTGAGATAAAAGGAAAAACTTTGTAGCGATTCAAATTGAGTAAAAACTCAACTCTAGACATTCCCGCAAGTTCGGATGCTCGCCCAGAGGAAAGCCTGCCCATTTCATACAATTTGACAGCCGCCAACATGCGGATTTCACGCCCAAAAGACTCGGCGTCCGTCTTTTCGGCAAGAAGCACCTTATCTGGAATTTCTATCATAATTTGTTGGAGGGTCATTTTTACTCCTTTACTTTACTGCTAATTTTACTTTGCTTCAACTGATTTTTTTATTCAGGTTTTATTTTGTGGAGAAAGATGCTCTTGACTTTCAAGACAGCCTGCCCTGACGTTTTTCAGGGTTGCTGCACGCTTTGTTAGACGTTTTTTTATTGTGCCAGACTCCTTGCCTGAAAAAAGATCTGCCGCCATAAGTTTTCGGAATTCACCTTTCTTGATTTCGCATTCCCAAATTCTTATGACTTTCCAACCTTTTTTAGTTAACTCATTGATGATCGCTTTGCACACTATTACTTTCCGATTCTGGTCTTTTAGATTTGAGATGTGATGCCCAGAGCATCCCCGAAAAAGTTGAAAATATTGCTACCGTTCCTGCCACTGAAAGCCCCATGCCAAATGCTGCACCTCTTACCAAACTATTTGGATCATATAGCAAGGTATCTGATAATATTCCAAAGCCCAGACTAATAATTACTAAAAAGATACTGCTCACTGCTCCAATTTGCGCTCCATCTTTTGGTGAGGCGATTTTCCCCGAACGGATATAAAGTGAGACACCCAAAATGCCATGGGCTGCTAACCAAAATGGCATAAGACAAAGCATTAGCATACCAAACCCCATCGCCTCAGCACCTTCAGGTACAAGTGGAGGCATCAGAAATATGATAAAAAAAGTGATGAGTAGCATAATTAACCCTGCAATTACTCCACTTTGTATGCGCTGAGCGAAATGATTTGATGAATAGTTTATTTTTTCATTATTTGACGTTTTCATATGCTCTCCATTTTTTTGATTTAGATTGCCGATTATTTTTGTATTTACCTGAAATGCCTAACTATGATTTGTACAGTGTAGCAAATGTATAATTTGACTATCTACCGCATTATACAACTGACCTCAACTTTAAAACCAATTCCCAAATCTACAACCACGTCCTTCTTCTCATCCACAAATACATGATGATAGGCAGACCGAGCATAATGCCAACAGTGATTTCAAATACTTGGCGCGTTGTCCAGCCGACGAGGTTGGCAACAGGTTCAAAGAAATTCATGCCAAAAAAGCCAGTCACGAATGTAATTGGCATAAATAATGTCGTGATAATCGCCAGCGTTTTCATCACTTCATTCATGCGGTTGTTGATGACCGATAAATAAGTATCCATCGCGCCAGTGACCAAATCTCTTAAACTTTCGTTGATGTCGTGTAAACGCACTAGATGGTCATAAATATCACGGAAGAAAATTCTGTCTTTTGGGTCAATCACACGGTAATCGTCTCTAGCGAGTTTGTTTAGCACTTCACGTTGGGGCAGGATGATGCGGCGCATCGAAAGCAAGATTCGTTTTAATGCAAAAATTTGTTCAAGCGTATTACGCGATGGATTATCAAATACTTGGTCTTCGATGTGGTCTATCTGATGGTCAATTTGCTCAACCAAAGGCATGTAACTGGTCACAAGTGCATCTGTGATTCTGTATAACAAATGGTCGGGACCATCTTGTAAATGGCGAGTATCTCTTTGGCAAGCAGACCAAGCATCTTCTACGGCGGAAATTAATTGGTCGTGAAAAGTAACCACAAAATTTTTGCCGAGGAAAATATCAAGCTCGTCAATTTCAGATTCGAAAATCCCATGCTCTCGCCTGTAATTCATGATGTTGAGGACGATGTAAATGTAATCACCCCAATCGTCAATTTTGGGGGTGTGTGTTTCTTGCAGGGCATCATCTATCGAAAGGTGATGAAAGTTGAAACTGCGTAAGATGGGTTCGGCAATCTGTTCGGGTTCAGACATAAAGTCGACCCACAGCAACCCTCTTCGGTCACGGATGAGGCGCGGAAATTCCGCTGGGGGAATATCTGTGCGGATGGGCTTGCCGGGTAAATAGTAGAGTGAGCGAATCAAAGCGAACCTCCAAAGTGAAATGTGTCACCCTGAGGAAGCGGTTTACCGCGACCGAAGGGTCTCTACCACAGGGTTAGAGATTCTTCGCCAAAAAGCGGCTCAGAATGACATAAAACTTACAAAAACCTCAAAAATCTTAAAATTGACCTTGAAATTCCTAAAATTATACTTGACAAAATCAATAAAATCATTATAATTTTTACATAATCAGATAAAAAAATCAATTTTCTCAATAAAACCTTAAGAATATCAATAGTCCGTTTTTATCCGTTATTCCGTTACAGAGTCCGTTTATTAGGAGAACTCATGCGACCTGCACCATCCATTTGCCCAATTTGTCAATCGAACCTAGAAGTGACTCGCCTGCATTGCGCTTCTTGCGATACCTCTTTAGAAGGGCGTTTTGAAATGGGGCATTTTTCAAACCTCACGCCTG
>JAEURH010000170.1 GCA_016789365.1 Anaerolineales bacterium | reverse complement strand
TGATGAATACTACCCGCCAACGAATTTTCTATAGGGATTAAGCCTTTATCAGATTTGCCAGAAGTAACAGAATCAAAAACCAAATCAAAAGTCTCGCATGGAAGCGTTTCTACATCTCCAAAATAATCGAAGACTGCTTGTTCACTATAAGCACCGTGTTCACCTTGAAATGCGACTCTCATTGAAACTCCATTGGGCGGGAAAACCCCGCCCCTACTGATTACTGATAACTGCCTACTGTTTTTCAGCCCATTCAACAATTTTACGAAATCCTGCTTCCACATCCGCATCCGATGCGGCGATGCACACTCTAATAAAGCCTTCGCCTTCTTCGCCAAATGCAGAGCCAGGCACAAGCCCCACGCCATATTCTTCTAAAATCTTTTCGCACATTTCAACCGAAGGCATATTCAACGCGCGCATGTCTAAGAAAAAATAGAACGCGCCTTTTGGCTCAATGATTTTTACTTTTTCACATTCGAGTTCATGTGACAAACGAATGACCAAATCTTTTCTTCTTTTATAAGCGGCACGCATGTTGGCAGTTTCTTCTTGAATAGCAGAATCTGTTAATGCAAAGGCGGCGGCTTTTTGAATAAACGGTGCTACGCAAGTGATAGAATTTTGCCCAGCCTTGATTGCATTTTCAATAATGGCTTGTGGCGCGGCGAGATAACCAACACGCCAACCCGTCATTGCATACGATTTTGACAAACTATTTACTAGCAATGTTCTTTCTTTGGCACCGTCAATCGCCGCCGCTGAAGTTGGCTTTTCGTCATAATATAAACTTCCATACACTTCATCTACAACTACCCATAAATTATTTTGTTTTGCAAACGCATGTAATTTTTCCAAATATTCTTTTGATGGAAACATTCCTGTTGGATTGGATGGATAATTTAAGACAATGACTTTTGTTTTTGGAGTTAACGCTTTTTCCCACGCTTCAAAATACGGGATAAATGAGTTTTCAGCAGGCGCAGGGACTCTGATGACATTTCCTCTTAACATGATTGCCATATTGGAATGTGTTGCCCAAGTTGGGTCTGGAATTAAAACATCATCATCTGGATTCAAAATAGATTGCATAGCAAGATAATAAGCATGAATCCCGCCATGTGTAATTAAAATTTCAGTTTCAGGATTGTACTCAACACCTTCATCACGTAATAATTTTGTAGCGACTGCTTTTCGTAATTCTGGCGTGCCGCGTGATGGACCATAATGAGTCAAGCCCGATTGCATGGCTTTGAAGGCAACATCCATAATGGCTGGCGGTGTGCCAAAGTCTGGGTCACCAGTTTGTAAGGCGACAATGTTTTTACCACTGGCTTTGAGCGCGAGGATTCTGTCACCCATTGCTACGGTTGCAGATTGGCGAATCAGGTCGAATTGTAGGTTGAGGCGTTGAGTCATGTTGTATCCTTTTGAGGGGATAGTTTATCAAAGAAAATAAATCCCCATGATTAAATTAAGAGATTGCTTCGACGCGAAGAACAAGAGCGCGTCTCGCAATGACATAGCATTATGTTTTAAACGGCGTTTGTGGAAGCGGTTGTGTTTTTCGCACAGGCAAGAGGAATGAAAATAAACTTCCTTCGCCTTCTTTGCTTTCTGCCCAAATACGCCCACCGTGCATTTCAACCATCACTTTGGCAACGGATAAACCCAAACCCATGCCACCATGTTTGCGCGTGAGATGCGACTCGACTTGATAAAAACGGTCGAAGATGCGGTTGAGGTCACTGGTTGGGATGCCGATGCCGTTATCTTGCACAGTCACTTTGACGTATTCAGGATGTTGTTCGCCACGAATAATCACTTCGCCGTTTTCATTTGTAAAGGTAAGCGCATTTTTTACTAAGTTACTTAATACAATTGCGATTTTTCCACCGTCAATATCTACCAACAATTCTTGTGCGGGTTGAGTTTCAGTCTTAAGCGCAATGTTTTTCTTTTTTGCCATATCACTAAAAGAGATGGCAACATCTTCAATGATTCTTTCAACAGAAACTTTACGAGATTTTAAGAGCGCACTACCTGATTCGTAATTATCTACACTGGTTAGGTTTTCGATAATTTCTTTTAACTTAGTAGCATTACGAATGATGGTATCTACTTGTTCTTGATAATCGGCTTCATTTAGTAATTCTTTTAGAAATGTAGCATGACCTAAAATTAAACCAAGCGGCGTACGGAGTTCATGCGAAGCGATAGCAATGAATTCATTTTTCATTTGCTCCAGTTCGCGGGCTTCATCTTGTGTGGCTTGAATCTTTTTCTCTAATGAATTGGTTTGGAGAGAAGCGGCAATTAAAGCGGAGATGGTTTCGGCAATCCAAACATCTTCACTGGTATAGGGTTCTAATTTATTGAAGACTTCTAAAACAGCGATTGTTTTTTCGCCAACAATCACTGGCACGCCTAAGATTGATTTTGTGGTAAAACCAGCCAGTTCATCTATCTTTTTGTAATGACGTTTGTCTGTGGCAACATCATCAATGACAACAGGTTTGCCGTATAAAAATACCCAGCCTGCTACACTCCCCTGCACCGGCACTCGCGCAGAGCGGACTTGGTCACCTTGAAACCACAACATTGAATTGAAGAAAAATTCTTTGGCAGTTTCATCATATTCTAGCAATGAAGCACTGGCACTGCCCGTCAATTCTTTGGCGGTAGAAAGCAAAGCGTGCAAATACGTCTCTAGTTCGGTGATGGAACTGAGATTGCGTGTCAACTCTAGCAAACGGGTAGAGACGTTGATGCGAGGTGTAGTCATTTTTTTGTTAGTAAGATTATACTTTACGGTTGTATCTGATTCTTTGTTTGGTGATTGGATTTAAGGAAACTGTAATCAACCTTACAATGAAATAACAATTTAAAAGATTTAACCACTGAGAACACAGAGAAAAACTCTTAAAATCTCCGTGTTCTCAGTGACCTCTGTGGTAAAAAATATTCAATATTAAGGAGAATTGTTCATGGCAAATAAAAAAGTTCGTGTGGCGATTATCGGTGTTGGGAATTGCGCTTCTTCATTAGTACAAGGCGTGCAATTTTACAAAAACGCAAAAAATGATGATGTCATCCCAGGCATTATGCACCCCAAACTTGGTGACTATCATATTAAAGATATTGAGTTCACATTGGGTATTGATGTTAATGTGACCAAAGTCGGCAAAGATTTATCCGAAGCGATTTTTGCAGAACCGAATAACACTTATAAATTTGCAGATGTTCCAAATTTAAATGCACCCGTTGTACGTGGCATGACTCACGATGGGCTTGGAAAATATCTAGGCGAAATTATCAAAAAAGCACCGGGCTCTACGGCTAATATTGCCCAACTATTAAAAGATACACATACCGATGTGGTCATTAACTTTTTACCAGTCGGTTCAGAGATGGCGACCAAATGGTACGTGGAACAAATTCTTGAAGCAGGCTGTGCATTCGTCAATGGCATTCCAGTTTTCATTGCATCATCTGAATATTGGGGCAAACGTTTTGCCGACGCTGGTTTACCGATTCTCGGCGACGATATTAAAAGTCAAGTTGGCGCAACAATTGTGCATCGCGTTCTCACCAGTTTGTTTGTAGATAGAGGCGTGAAGAT
>JAEURH010000016.1 GCA_016789365.1 Anaerolineales bacterium | reverse complement strand
AGACGAATAAAGAGAAGATGTCAAAAGGAATAGCATTGACGGACGAAGACCGAATCCATTGGCTGAATGATTTACAGAAGTTGATAAAAACTATCAGCGAAGAAAAGGCTTGGGGTGTGCTGGCATGTTCGGCGTTGAAAGAAGCGTATAGAGAGATGTTACAGGTCAATGACCAAGTTCGGTTTATCTATCTTAAAGGAACATATCAGCAAATTGAGTCGAGATTAAATCAAAGAAAAAATCATTATATGCCCGCAACTTTATTGCAAAGTCAATTTGATGCACTTGAAGAACCGAAAAATGTTTTAACAATTGATATTTCAAATTCACCACAAACAATTATTCAAATCATTCGCAAAGGATTAAGTCTATGAAATTACCTGCACATTTGCATCTCGAAAAAAATAATATTCCGTATGAATCAAAAAGTTTTTCACCTGAAACCGAAAAAGGTGCATCTAATGTTGCTAAGGTTTTAGATTTTCCTGAAAGACAAGCCGTGAAGACATTGATTTTTCAAGTCGTTGATTCTGGTGAATGTGTATTAGTAATGCTGGGTGCTGACCAAAATGCAATTTCTGGAAATTTGAAGAAAGCCATTGGTTCAAGAAATATCAAAATGGCTGAGCCTGAAAAAGTCAAAGAAGTAACAGGATATATCATCGGGTCAATTCCCGCTTTTGGTTGGCAGCCAACAGGATTCAGGTCATTTCTTGAAGCGTCTTTAGTCAACGAACCGATTCTTGGAACTGGGGCAGGTCAATGGGGAGAAGAGATTATGATTACGCCTGAAAATTTAATTAAAGCAAGTAATGCAATTGTGGTTAATTTGACGGATAGAGAAAAATCTGTGTTTGAACAGATTTAAGAAAAGAAGAAATGGAGATTAACAAAATGGAAGAAGAAAATAATCCACCAATAATTATTGAATGTCCGCATTGCCATGTTCAAGTTATTCCAATGGCAAATAATATCTGTCCATCCTGCCGAGAGGATATAAACAATAAACAAAATGTAAATTCGCGGCAAGTTGTGTTGATGGTACATGAGTCAGAAGAATTACCACCCTATTGTTATTCATGTAGCGCACCGACTGACAGATATGTGCGAATATCGGCAGATGAAGAGTCGGGCTTAGAAACTCTTATCTTTGGAGAAAAATCTCCTGAAAGTACATCGAATGTGATTGTTTATCTACCTGAATGTGAACTCTGTAGCGACTCGGAAATAGAGCTTATAGAAGTAGATTATGAAAATCAAACAATGAAAATTATGGTTGACATAAGATTTGAGGAAAAAGTTCTTCAATTTCGAGCATCTTGATAAATTTATGAATAAAAAAATCCAGTCTCTCATCGAACATTACAACCTACAACCCCTCCCTGTTGAAGGGACTTTATTTACCAGCACATATCGGTCTCCAGAAAGTTTGCCGAATGGAAAACCTTATGGAACAGGCATGATTGGTTTGTATTGCCATGAACCAAAAAGTATTTCCTGTTTTCATAAATTATCCATTGATGAAATGTGGCATTTTTATTCTGGAGACCCTTTACGTTTAATTTTGTTGTTTCCTGATGGCTCAAGTAAAGATATTATTTTGGGAAATGATATTAGCCAAAATCAATTTGTGCAATTTGTCATACCTGCTGGCGTTTGGCAAGCGGGTCACACACTGGGCGATTATTCTCTCTTTGGTTGTACATTAGCACCCGGCTTTACAGACGATATTTTCACGGGTGGGAGCAAGGCAGAATTATTGAAGTTATACCCCGATAGAAAAGAAGATATTTTGAATTATGGTTTAGATGGTGAAATCAAAATGCCAGAAGGCTTTGCAACATGAATCTTTTGCAGGCATTGAGGCTTGATAAGAAAAATAAAAATGGGGTAATTAGTTTTGTTGGGTCAGGCGGGAAAACGACTGCGATGTTTCAATTGGCAAAACAAATTTACGAATTACGAATTACAAGTTATGTTTTCTTAACTTGCACAACACATTTGGGAACTTGGCAAACAAAACTTGCAGACCATCATATCGTCGTCAAAAGCAAAAATTATTTACGAAATATCCCAGACAAAGGAATCATTTTACTTACAGGTGAAATTGAAAATGAAAAAACTAAGCCAATTGATGAGGAGACCCTCAATTGGCTACACATATATTGTAAAAATAAAAATATCCCTTTACTAATTGAGGCCGATGGTTCACGTCAAAAGCCAATCAAAGCACCCGCTGACCATGAGCCGCCAATTCCAGAGTTTACAGATATTGTTATTCACGTCACAGGTTTATCTGCACTTGGTAAAAAATTAAATGATGAGCATGTTCATCGTGCGGAAATTTTTTCGCAACTTACAAATCTTCAAATCAACGAATCAATTACGGCTGAATCAATTATCAAGGCGCTCACCCATCCGCAAGGTGGGTTGAAAAATATCCCACCACATGCAAAAAAAATTGCATTACTCAATCAAGCCGATACACCTGAATTGCTATCCATTGGCGGAAGTATGGCGCAAAAATTATTAAATCATTTTGATTCGGTTTTGGTCGGCTCGTTGCAACAAGATGATTTTCAAACTTTTGAAAAAACTGCTGGAGTTATCTTAGCCGCAGGTGATTCAACTCGTTTTGGTTCGCCCAAGCAATTATTAGATTGGAAAGGCAAGCCGTTTATTCGTCACATAGCAGAAACTGCGCTTCATGCGGACCTGCAACCTGTTTTGGTGATAACAGGCTCTCACCACGCTGACATAGAATCCTGCTTAAAAGATTTGCCAGTTACTGTAATTCACAATCCAAACTATAAAAATGGGCAAAGCGAATCTATAAAATTAGGAATAAAAAATTTAGCCCCCTCCGTCCTATCGGACACCTCCCCCAAATCCACAACCGAAGTTTTAGAAAATTCTGAAAATCAATTTAGTGGATTTGGGGGAGGACGGGTGGGGGTCGGTTCTTGTGTTTTTCTCTTAGCAGACCAACCTCAAATACCAGTTGAAGTCATTCGCGCTTTGAAAGAAAAACATTCACAAACTTTATCACCCATTATTGCTCCGCTGGTATTGGAAGAAAGAAGAGCAAATCCAGTTTTGTTTGATAAGGTCACTTTTCCTGATTTACTTCAATTAACTGGCGATGTGGGCGGGCGAGCAATATTTGATAAGCACAAAGTAGATTATCTACCATGGCATGATGATATTTTGATTTTTGATGTAGATACGAAAGAAGATTATGAAAGACTTAAAGGTTTTGAATCATGAGTGCGTCGCACCTTTCTTTACAGGCATTCTCTTGGCTTGCAACTGATTCTGATTTTCAGAATTATCTAATCTGCCAAGTGCAACGCACCCATTTGTGGGGCAAACTATGATTTCCGCAATTATCTTAGCCGCGGGGAAGTCTGCACGAATGGGGCAAAATAAGATGATGATGAAATGGGGAGATATGACAGTGATAGAAAAAGTCATTCAAACGATTCAGGATTCAAGAATTGAGGATATTGTGCTTGTTACAAATCCCGATTTACAAATCCCGATTTACAATGTACGAATTACGATTAACGAGACCAATCACGAAATGCTTTCATCACTTCAACTCGGATTGCAAAGTCTTACCCCCTCCGCCTTTGGCACCTCCCCCAAATACGCAAATGAAAATATAAAAAAATCAGCAAATCAACTCAGCGTATTTGGGGGAGGACGGGTGGGGGTTGAAGCAACAATTATATGTCTCGGCGACCAGCCACAAATTGAGTCAAGAAGCGTGAGAGCAGTTTGTGAGGCGTATCAAAAAAGTAAATCAAATTTGGTCGTGCCAAGTTATCAAAATCGGCGTGGACATCCGTGGTTGGTGGCGAAATCATTATGGGATGAAATTTTGAAGATGAAAGAAAATCAAACACCACGAGATTTTTTGAACAATCATGCAGATGAAATTGAGTATGTTAATTTGGATACGCCCACGATTTTGCAAGATTTAGATACGCCCGAAGATTACTTGAAATACAAACCAAACGTGTGATACACTCGCGCCGCTTATGTATTGGTTAACTGTTTTTCTTATCAGAATTTGGATACGCCTAACTTGCCAACTTGACATGACAGAATTGCAAAAGGTGCCGATGAATGGACCTTTGATTGCAATTACGAATCACACGGGGCAAGTTGAAGTGCCTATCATGTTTGCGTATTTACAACCACGCAAAATAACTGCGTGGGCAAAAGCCGAAGCGTTTGATAATTTATTTTTGAAAGTTATTTTTGGAATCTGGAATGTGATTCCAGTGCGGCGTGGTGAGGCGGATATAAAATCTTTGAAAATTGCCGTGCAAATGATTAAGGATGGTTATATTTTTGGCATTGCTCCCGAAGGCACGCGCAATAAAACTGGAAAACTTTTACGCGCGCAACCTGGTACGGTTTTGTTGGCATTACATTCTGGCGCACCGATTTTGCCGATTGTGCATTGGGGTGGAGAACATTATTTGAAGAATTTGAAAAGTTTCAAACGCACGGATTTTTATATTCGCGTTGGTGAGCCATTCAAGTTGAATGTGGAAGGCGTGAAGATGACAAGTGAAATTCGTCAGCAAATTGCGGATGAGATGATGTATGAAATTGCGAAAATGCTTCCTGAAGAATATCGCGGGGAATATCGTGATTTGAGTAAGGCGACGAGGCAGTTCTTAAGTTGAAGGTTTCAGGTTGAATGTCACAGGTCGCAAGTCATAATTTCATTTGATAAGAATTCGTTTCCCGTTTTTGAAATCCTAATTTGATATATAACCGATTCGCGGCTAGCCGGTGCGGGTTTGATGTTAAAGAAATATTGCTTGCCCCTTTTTTTTGTGCTATCTCAATCGCTTTGACCATTAACTGCTCCCCTACTTTTTTTCCGCGAGCGGATTCATCTACGATGACATCTTCAATGATAGAGCGTATTCCTGTTGGGACTTTGTAAACAATAAGAGTTAACGCGCCAATAATTTTATTTGTTTCATCACGCGCAACTAGAAGAGTGGATGATTCATCCGCGAGCAGAGCATGTAACAGGTCAAGAGATGGGGGCGGATTGTTTTTGGTCAGTTGTGGAATCAGGCGGTGAAAGGCTTCGTAGAGTTCAGCATCTGCTTGGGTAGCGATTTGGATTTGCATCCCTCACCCTAACCCTCTCCCATAGAGAGAGGGGATTCTTTTTTATTTTTCGGAACGAGACTCAAACCAATATAGTAAGCGACATAAATCAATGAAGCCCATGCTACCCAAGTTGGGTGGTTGGGATATTGCAGTAACGCCCAAATACCAATTGCGCCATATAAGTAAGTAAATGCAAGTGTGACGTTTCGCAAGTAACTGTTACGGCTGGGATAAATATATTTGACTGGAATAAAAACCATGATGTTGAACAACATCAGAAAACCAAAATTTAACCATTGGGGCAAGTTCATTACCAACATATATAAAGCGGCGACATTCCAATAGGATGGAAAGCCTTTGAAATGATGGTCGTCGGTCTTTGCATCCGTTTGAGTGAATTGATAGGCGGAGGTGAGCAAAATTAAACAAGCAGTGAAGAAGCGCACAGGTTCGGGAAGCACATCTGCTTTGATAATAAAGATAACAGGCACTAAAACATAATTGAGATAATCTAAAATATTATCGAGCAATGCGCCGTCAATTCCATTGGCATATGTTTTAACATCTGCCCAACGTGCCAACATACCATCGAAACCATCTACCAAAACTGCCAAGACCATCCATAAAATCATCATGCGATAATCGTTTTCAAAAATTGCGAGGATGGCAAGTAAGCCCCAAATTGCTCCACTAGCAGTGAAGAGATGCACTCCCCATGCAAGGATGACTCGGATTAAGTTTGGCTTATTGGTTTCAAGGGGGAGGGATGCCTTTGACATATATATCCTTCTGGAAATAATGAAATTAAAGTCCGATTGAAATTTTGGTGCCAAAAACACCAATCAAAAAACCTATCAGGCTTATCAAAGCTTTAACAACATCACCCATAGGAAAAGGACTATTATCTATTTTTATAGATAATAAAACAGGGTCACTTACAATTTTAGGTTCTCCCGCAGCCTCAACCTCTTGCGTTATGCTAAATTGAATGTACGAAGGTGAGTTGACCAATTGATTAGTCTTTACTTCTATATTAATTGGCAAAAGGATGTAATCTGTTTGAGTCTCTATTTCAATCTTGAAAAGTGTTGGATTAATACTTTTGACAAATGCTGTGTCTTTAGTCTGAACTTTATAAGTAACATTGATAGATTTCTTAACTTCTTGAAAATCTTTGCCACGAATGACTATTATCAAATCGCCTCCTGGTCTAATCTCTGATTTTGCTTCAATAATTGAAGGATATAAGCCATCTTTATCAAAAGATTCTACTTGGGTAACAGGGGTTTTATTAGCAACTCTTTGCAATATAGCATCCCATATTATAGGGAAAGATTGATACATCCCTTGCGCACCTGCAAAAACAAGCGCAAGAACAAGAATAATTAAAAATAATCTAACTGGAATCATAAATCCTCCTGAATTAAGTTCTTGCCTATTCTTTCCGCTATTTCATCCAGATCGGAACGTACAGGGACGCGGCGTTGGACTTGCACTTTTTCATCTATATCTCCTCCAACCCTAGTTAACTCAAAATCCATGATTCCAGACTCTTTGATCAAGACATATATCTTCAAGCGCGGAAATAGCCCCAAAGGTTTTTTCAGAGATAAGGGGATTGGTTCCATAATTTTCTTATCGTTTTTCACCAGAATGTTGTTTCCTCTATAAAGTTCAACTTTGATATCCTTATTTCTATCTATTAACAAAAGTTGCTCCGTATGCTCCAGTGGCAAAGATGCCCCTTTTTTAGCAATCAAAATACCAACGCCTCCTAAACCTTTTAACCAAATGCTTTCAGGTAAAGATACGCCTATTCTAAAACCAGTACCCGTATCATTATGATAAGCGTGGAGCGCGTTACCATAGGCAATAGCAAAACGTGGCTCAAGACTACTAAAACTAACTGATGTCTTTCTTTGAGAAAAAATCTGCTGAATCTTTTCTTTGACCAATGGCAGTAAAGTAGTACCACCTGCTAGAAATACATGTCTAATATTTTCATGGGTAAGACGCTTCCCAAGGATATCTCCAGCATTGATTAGAGACTGTGTAATTGGCTCATTAATTTGACTTAACTCGTTATCTAGTATTTCTGAAAACCTATTTTTTTTCATTTGGATTTTATAATTTTTATTGCGAGAATAACTAACCTCATATTTCAACATAGTAGAAGTATCTCTCATGTCCTGAATTTGATTCGAGTAAGAAATTTTTAATGCTTCTGCTTCTTTGATTAGTTTATGAGGGATCATTTTTATTTTATGTTTACGATTGTGCTTACCAATAATCTCTCTGGCAATAATACGATCAATAATTTCACCGCCTCTTTCAATACTGCCTCGACCTATCACATCAGCAACTCTTTTAGATTCAGATTGGAGACGTTCAGCATTCTTCTTAATTCGAACTACAGCAACATCGCAAGTCCCTCCACCATAATCAACCACCAAAACGTATTTCTCTGGACCGCTTAATAAATGATTCGCCGAATTTACTTGATGATATAAAGCTGATATCGGCTCTTCTAATGATCTAACTTCTACATCGGGGAATACAGAACGAACCATGTCTTCCACATAGAGTTTTCTATCTTCCGTCCACAGCGCAGGCGTAGAAACCGTAATACTGCTTACTCCATAACCTTCCAATACCCCATTAACTCCAAATGTTAAATCTTTCATATACGAAATGATTTTTCTTGCTAGATCTCCAGGGTTAGTTTCAATATGAAGCCCATCAATACTAATATTTTGATCTTGTTCAGGCAAGGATGAACCTAAAAACAGTTTAAATGTTCTATAAATATGAGATTTTTTACTACTATCTCTTGCTATTTCCTCCGCATTATGTCCAACAGCCCATTTTATTTCCCCATTCTCAACATAAGCACATACAGCACTTGGCACAAACTGTCGCTCAATGCGAGATCCCGTAGAATCTGTTGCAGATTGTGGAATCGGTTCAGGGAAGCCACTGGATGTACGAACAGCCGCATAAGCCATAGATGAATAAGTTGTGCCTATATCGATCCCAATGCTTACCCTTTTAGGTTCAGCCATGCAATCCTCTTAATCAATTATCTTACTACGAGATATAATTTTCAAACGTTTGACCATCTCTCCATTGTCACCACGTAGCACATTTAATTTATACTTTAGAATTGCAATATAGATCAAGAGAATAACAATAACAACTACTAACACACCAATTATCATTTTCAGAGCAGATATAGTAGATTGGAATTCATATATGTCCATTATGTTTCTCCATTCACAACCAGAAGGGGTATGTACGCCCTTCTGGTAATTGTACAACATCTTGAATTATCAGCAAATTACTAATTACTACTTTACCAATCCCACTTTCACTTTTTCATTTTCAAATTCATCTTCAACCACAGATGCATTGGCTGGCGGATTCTCAAAAGACAATTTCGTAGTCAATGTTTCGGCAGTGATGTAGTCTTTATGCGCTTCGATTGCGGATTTTAATCCAGCACTGGCTTCAACGAATAATTCGATTCTGTCAGCAACATCTAAGTCGGCTGTTTTGCGTAAGTCTTGCACTCTGCGAACAAATTCTCTTGCTAAACCTTCAGCAATGAGTTCAGGAGTCAAGTCAGTGACTAAGGCGGCAACATACGCGCCTTCTTCTGCAACCGCAAAACCTTCTTTGGCAAGTGCTTTCACTTCCACTTCATCCGAAAGGATTTGATAGGTTTCGCCATCCAGTTTAACTTCCACAGGTTTATCAGCATGAAGGGTGCTGGCAACTTCTTCGGGATTCAGCGCCAGAATCGCTTTTTGCAATGCAGGGAATTTATTGCCATATTTTTGTCCGAGTTGTTTTGGAAGTGGCTTTACAGTATGTGAAACCGCTTCTGTTGTTCTATCTAACAAGCGTACTTGTTTTACATTTAATTCATCTTGAATTACATCTACATTTTTCATCAAAGCATTTCGCTCAGCAGGATTGCCCAATGAAAATGCGGCTTCTGCCAACGGCTGACGCACTTTGCGATTCGCTTTTTGGCGAGCAGAATGTCCTAACGAAACTAATTTCATTACTAATTGCATTTCTTTATTAAGTGATTCGTCTATAAATTCTTCCATCACTTGGGGCCATTCAGCAATGTGAACAGACTCAGGTTGCGTCTCGTCTACTGAACGAACTAAGTTTTGATACAACTCTTCAGCAATGAACGGCATAGCAGGTGCAATTAATTTTGCAACCGTCACCAAAGCAGTATATAAAGTTGAATATGCGGCTTGCTTATCGGCTGATGAATCATTTTTCCAGAAACGTCTGCGTGAACGGCGCACATACCATGTTGAAAGAGTCTCTACAAATTTTTCAACAGGGCGTGTGGCATTGGTCACATCATATTCATCATAGGCTTTGGTCACATCACGCACTAAAACATTTAATTCAGAAAGCAACCAACGGTCTAATTCATTTGTTGTGGCGGTCACAGTCAAAGCTTGTGGTTTGTCTAAATTTGCATAAGTCACAAAGAACGAATACACATTCCACAAGGTAAGTGTAAAACTGCGGATGACGTCACCAACCAAATCAGAAGAGAAGCGTCGCTCTTGCCCTGGCGGTGTCGCCGTGAACAAATACCAACGCAATGCATCCGCGCCGTGTAAGTTAATCACATCCCACGGTTGCACGATATTGCCCAGAGACTTGGACATCTTTCTACCTTCAGCATCTTGAATGTGGCCCAAACAAATTACATTTTTGAATGAGACTTGGTCATTGAGCAACGTGGAGATAGCATGTAATGAATAGAACCATCCGCGCGTTTGGTCAACCGCTTCGCAGATGTAGTCAGCTGGGTACTGCGCCTCGAATTTTTCTTTATTCTCAAACGGATAGTGCCATTGTGCATACGGCATCGAACCTGAGTCAAACCACACGTCAATTAAATCTTTAACGCGATTCATTTTGCCACTGCACTTTTCACACTTCCAAGAAACCTCATCCACATACGGGCGATGCAAATCTAACTCGGTCAAATCTTTACCTGCTTTTTCAGATAACTCTTTAACAGAGCCAACACATTCACGATGTTTACAATTAACATTTTCACATTCCCAAACAGGCAATGGCGTACCCCAATATCGTTCGCGCGAAAGCGACCAATCAATATTATTTTCTAGCCAATTTCCAAAACGACCATTCTTAATATGCTCAGGCACCCAATTGATAGTTTTGTTCAAACTGACCAATCTATCTTTCTTCGCGCTCGTGCGGATATACCAAGACTCGCGCGCATAATATAAAAGCGGAGTGGAACATCGCCAACAGAATGGATAGGTATGTGTATATTTTTCTGAACGAAATAACAAACCGCGTGTCTCTAAATCTTTGATGATTTGTGGGTCAGCATCTTTGACGAAGATTCCGCGCCATGGGGTGATTTCAGGAATGAACGTGCCATCGGGTTGCACGGTCAATAACACAGGCAAATCATTTTGTTTTGCCATTTCCATATCTTCGGCACCAAATGCTGGGGCTTGATGTACCAACCCTGTGCCGTCTTCTGTGGTCACAAAATCACCTAGCACAATGTAATGCGCGGGTTTATCCAAAGGCACAAACGTAAACAAAGGTTTATATTTCATGCCTTTTAATTTTTTGCCTTTGAATGAGTCAACTACTTTAACTTGCTCATCACGAAAAACTTTTTCAACCAAGTTTTTGGCTAAGATAATTTTTTCTTTATTTTCTCTTTCAACAGTCACATAATCAACATCAGGGTGTGCGGCGACTGCCACGTTGGCAGGCAACGTCCATGGAGTCGTTGTCCAAACCAATAAAGAAGTATCAGGTTTATCTACTAATGGAAAACGCACAAACACCGAAGGGTCAACCGCTTCGTCGTAGCCCAAAGCAACTTCATGGTCAGAAAGAGGCGTGCCACAACGGGGGCAATAAGGCACAATCTTATAGCCTTTGAAGAGCAAATCTTTTTCCCAAAAACTTTTCAAAATCCACCAAACTGATTCAATGTAATCGTTGGTGTAAGTTACATAAGCATCATCAAGGTCAACCCAAAAAGCGATGCGGTCGGTTAACTTTTCCCATTCTTGAATGTAATTGAAAACAGATTTTTTACACAACTCATTAAATTTATCAATGCCATATTCTTCGATTTGTTGTTTATTCTTAAAGCCTAATTGTTTTTCAACTTCAATTTCAACAGGCAAGCCATGCGTATCCCACCCACCGCGGCGCGAGACATTAAATCCGCGCATGATTTTATAGCGCGGGAACATATCTTTGAATGCGCGCGCCAACACATGATGCACACCCGGTCGTCCATTGGCAGTTGGTGGACCTTCATAAAAAATATATTCGGGCTTGCCTTTGCGTTCGGTGCTGGTCTTTTTGAAAATTTCTTGCTTCTTCCAAAATTTCAAAACACCATCTTCCATGGCAGGCACATCTAATTTTGCATTTACAGGTTTAAACATTCTCGCTCCTTGATATGGGAGATTGCTTCGTCGTGACTTCGTCACTCCTCGCAATGACATCAATTAAAATAAAAACTCTCATCTCATACACAGAGACGAGAGCAATGCTCACGCGGTACCACTCTGATTTCCATTCTTTATAAGAATAGACTCTCATTTGTTTTGATAACGGAGACTCACAACTCCGAATTTCTTACTCATAGCAACTAGATAACTATCAAACTAAAAACTAGCCAACTATTTTCAGATTTCAACTTCGGGATGATTTTCAACTGTCATTTCGTATCCGCTTCACACCTGACCTCGGACTCGCTGTGCCGACCTGAACAGTTTACTCGTTCCCATCTTTGTTTTTGATAGCGAGATTATACACACAGGAAAGTTAATCTGCAAGTGTAGATTTATTTAACCACAGAGGTCACAGAGATTTTTGAGAATAGCAACTTTCTTTTTTCCACTTTCCTCATTTTCTCTGCGTGCTCGTAGCAAGGTTTTCGCATGTACCAAATTTCACATTGACTATTTATACTCTCCACAGGTATAATATTTTTTCGCATCATTAATTAACATGTAGGAGCAAATTATGGCAACACCAGATATTACACCAAGCCTCGCGCTTGAACCAAAAACGAAATTAAGCGGCAAAGTTTTAAAGACCACACTCGCGGGTGCATTAGTAGATATTGGTCAAAATATTCCAGGCGTGATTCACATCTCACAATTAAGTGACAAAGAAGTTAATAAAGTAGAAGATATTGTCAAAGAAGGTCAAGAAGTAACAGCATGGGTCAAACGAATCCGCAAAGACCGCGTTGAATTGACCATGATTGAACCTTTGATGTATGACTGGAAAGACCTTAAACCAGAGACTATTGTCAAAGGTAAAGTGATTCGATTAGAAACCTACGGCGCCTTTGTTGAGTTTGGTGCTGAACGACCTGGCTTAGTCCATGTGAGTGAAATTACACATGGCTACGTCAAAACTGCGGCTGAAGCATTAAAAGAAGGCGAAGAAATTGAAGCCAAAGTGTTAGAAGTGGACCGCCGCAAACGCCAAATCCGCTTGAGCATTAAGGCTTTGTTAGCAGAACCTATGATTGAAGAAAAACCTGAACGTGAAGAACGTAAAGGAAAAGGCAAACGCAAAGGTGGCAAGAAAGAAGTAGAAACTTATGAAATGGAAGAAGAAGTTTCTAATGAGCCTCAATTTACTGGAATGCAAGTAGCTTGGCAACAAGCGCTTGATAAAGCCAAAGGCAAGAATAAAGTTCAAGCCAAATCTTTCAAAGCGACTTCGGAAACACAAGAAAAAATTCTCAACAGCACGTTGGAAAAAAGATTACCCACTGGTGGTTAAGATAAAAAGAGCGGATGTTACATCCGCTCTTTTGTTTTGGGGATAAGAAAAGGTTGTTGAAACAAAATCAATTATCAATTAAGCAAGAAGCGTTATTTACTTCCGCTTTTCAAATAGGATTCCATAAAATCATCTAAATCGCCATCTAAAACGGCTTGTGCATTGCCTACTTGAAAATCGTTGCGATGGTCTTTGACCATTTGATAGGGATGCAAAACATACGAGCGAATCTGACTTCCCCATTCGGCTTTGGTGTATTCACCACGAAGCACGGCACGTTCTTCTTCTCTTTCGGCTTGACGAAGTTCTAACAAACGTGCGCGTAAAATTTTCATGGCGAATTCACGGTTTTGTGATTGCGAACGTTCGTTTTGACAAGTGACAACAATGCCTGTTGGAATGTGTGTGAGACGAACTGCGGTTGCATTTTTTTGTACGTTTTGCCCGCCTGCGCCAGATGAACGAAAGACATCCATTTTTATATCACTAGGATTTATTTCAATATCGGCTTCTTCCATTGAAACTTGTGGAAGAACTTCGATTAATGCAAATGATGTGTGGCGACGGTGATTCGCGTCAAACGGAGATAAACGCACCAAACGATGCACGCCTTTTTCAGAACGCAAATATCCAAACGCGTATTTTCCACCGATTGCAATGGTGACACTTTTTATACCTGCTTCTTCGCCAGCGGTTGAGTCCATAATATCAATTGTGAAGTTATGTCCTTCAGCCCAACGGATATACATGCGTTGAAGCATCTCAGCCCAATCCTGTGAGTCGGTTCCACCTGCGCCTGCATGAATTGCCAAGATGGCATCGTCATGGTCATACGGACCCGATAACATGGCGGCGAAAGAACGTTTTTCTAAATTGTTTTCTAAAGTTTGAATTTCGGTTTCTAAATCGGCGCGCAAAGATTCATCATTTAGTTTTGCTAAATCAGTTAAATCATGTATTTGATTTTTTATTTTTTTCCATGTTTCCACTTCATCTCGCAAATTGGAAACGGTTTTCATTACTTTTTGCGCGTTGGCATTATTATTCCAAAAATCGGGTGCTTCGGTTTCTTTTTCTAATTCAATCAGTTGTTTTTCTTTGCCTGTCAGGTCAAAGACGCTCCAATAATTGAGTAGTTAATTCGTTGGCTGTGTTTAATCGTTGTAATAAATCTTGCATGATATATCCTTTTTTACCACAAAGTGCCACGAAGGCTCACAAAGAAAAAATTAAAACCTTTGTGATACTTTGGGTGAGAAATGTTTTTAATTGTTTTGTAAAATTCCTTCAATAAATGCGTCGGGGTCAAATGGAGTCAAATCTTCTGGCTTTTCGCCTAAGCCTGCAAACAAAATTGGCAAGCCTAATTCACTTTGAATTGCAAATGCCATGCCACCACGAGCAGATGAATCTAATTTGGATAATATCACACCTGTCACATTCACTGCTTCCTTAAATGAACGTGCTTGTTGTAAGGCGTTTTGCCCAGTGGTCGCATCTAAAACAAGCCATACTTCATGGGGTGCATTGGTCAATGCTTTGCCAACCACACGATATACTTTTTTCAACTCTTCCATTAAATTGAAACGTGTATGCAAACGCCCAGCCGTATCTATTAATATGATGTCTGCTCCGCGAGCGATTCCTGATTGGACAGTGTTGAATGCTACTGCGCCTGGGTCGCTATCTTGGGCACCGCTTATTACTTCGACCTGCAACCTGTTTGCCCATACTTCAAGTTGGTCAACTGCCGCGGCTCGGAAAGTGTCTGCCGCGCCGAGTAAAACTTTTTTGCCTTCATTAGTAAAGCGTGAACTTAATTTTGCAATTGTGGTTGTTTTGCCTGCACCATTTACACCGACAATTAATATCACGGTTGGTTTGTGATTAATATTTAATTTTGGTGGGTTTACAAGCCGTGAACGCAACTCTTGTTTCAAGTTAAGATAAAGGTCGCTAGCACGAATCAATCCGAGGTCACGGGTGAGGCGTTTGAGTGAATCTAAAATAGATGTGGTGGTTTCAATTCCTAAATCTGCTTGAATCAATAGTGCTTCAAGTTCATCCCATGTTTCGTTTGTAATTTCGGATGCACCGAGAATTGAGGCAATTTGCCCAAAAGCAGATTTGCTTGTTTTTGAAAGCCCATCTTTCCAACGTGAGAAAATGCTCATAAGGCGGCGATTATATCAGGGAATTATGTTATACTTTTTTCGCTTAATCAGAAGTTAGAAAAGGAAAATATATGTCAGAACCCATTCATATTTCAGATGCTGAATTTGAAAAAGTTGTTATGCAATCAGATGTGCCTGTGATTGTTGATTTTTGGGCGCCATGGTGTAATCCTTGTAAAATGATTGCGCCTACGTTGGATAAACTCGCTAACGAAATGGGCGAGAAAATTGTGATTGCAAAAGTAAATACAGACGACCATGCGGAATGGATGCAAAAATTTGGGATTCAGGGGATTCCTACTTTGTTATTTGTTTCAGGTGGTAAAGTAGTACATCGTCAAGTTGGTGCTTTGCCTGAAAAAATGTTGCGAGATGTCGTTAATCAGTTTTTAAGCGTTGTGGGTCAAAATTAGTCAATCCATTTGGAGTTGGGTGCTATGAAGAAAAGGCTTTTAATTTTTATGGTTATGAGTTTTTTGTTCGGTGCATGTTTGCCTGCTGTACCTCAGGCAGATACTAACCCAACACCAATTTCTGAAGCGGATTTGCAGTTGACTGCGGCAGTACTTTCACAACAAACGTTGCAAGCAATTCCAACGGATACGGCTGTTCCAACCGAAACACCTGTGATTGTTACTGCTACAAATACTGAAGTTGTTGCAACGGCTACTGAAACGCAAAACCCTGCGTTGTTGACTTTAACTGCCACGCTGGGAACCGGTACAGTTACAGCAGAAAATGTTACTGAAACAGCAAGTGCTGGTGTAATTGTTGGCACATTACCATTTACTGGAACGCCAAGCCCAACATTAAATCCGTTTTTTACCTCTACATCCATGGTTGACCCGCAACCTCAGTTTCATGGAACTTTACCGCCAAATTTACCTTCTAGCAGTATCTTTTTGGTTAATAGAGCGAAAGCAGATGCGTATATCTCATTACGTTGTGTTACAAAAGATGGTTACGTCACTATTCTTGAATACCCTGTTAATGGAACGGTGAAGGTGAAAGCGCCAGTAGGTCAATATACTTATGTTGCTTGGGTTGGCGGTAGGCAGTTTGCTGGAAGTTTTTCATTATTAAAAGATAATGATTTACAGATAACTTTGTTCAAAGATAAGATTGTAGTTAAGTAAGTTTTTCAAAATAAGGAGAAATACATGTTAAGAAAATTCATACCTGTTTTGGCTCTCGTCTCAATTTTGTTGGCGGCGTGTGGTCAACAGGCAGAACCAACTTTGTCACCCGAAGAAGTTTCTGGCACAGCGGTTGCCGCGGCATGGACGATTGTGGCTGAAACACAAGCGGCGATACCAACGAATACACCCGTTCCGCCAACTGAAACACCTAGCCCAACACCACTGCCAACTTTTACACTTCCTCCCCCTCCGACTATTGAAGTAGCCCCACCAACAGCAACCTCGAAACCTCAAGGTTCATGTGAAGGTCCGTTGAATGTTGGTGAAGCAGGTCCTCAATCGAACATCCGCCTTGAAAATGAGACCGGCGGGAGTGTTCTTATCTCCCTTTGGCTGGGACCTGGGTTAAATGCTTTTGGTCAATGTGGGTTTTTAACTTATACATTAAGTAAAAATCAAAAACTTGTTGTTTCAATTCCTAAAGGTCAGTATTATGCTTATGCTATTATTGACTATGGCGGTGGAAAATCTGGTAATGCTTCAGGAACGGTCAATAATCGTGTTGGCGATAATCACTTGTTTGCAGTAAAAATTAAGAAAGAAACTATTGTGGTTCCTTAATAAAGAGATATTGCTAATAAAAAAGAAGCCGCACTATTGCGGCTTCTTTTTTATTCAAAGTCACGGCTGATTTTTGCACCAAGTGATTTGAGTTTTTCATCTACTTTTTCATATCCACGTTCAATTTGCACAACATTACGAATTGTCGAAGTCCCTTCTGCTGCTAAGGCGGCGAGTAATAACGCCATACCTGCCCGAATGTCTGGGCTTTCTAATTTCTCGGCATACAGTTGAGTTGGTCCTTGAATCAAAACGCGATAGGGGTCACATAAAATAATTCGTGCGCCCATGCCTACTAGTTTATCTGTAAAATACATTCTTCCTGAAAACATCCAATCGTGAAATAGAACAGAGCCAGTTGCTTGTGTTGCAACTGTGATGGCAATGCTCGTTAAGTCAGTTGGGAAGGCGGGCCACACATTGGTTTTGATTTCAGGCACGGCGCCGTCTAAATCTGAAATGATTTTGAGCGATTGCTCTTTTGGAACAATAATATCGTTACCTTCCACTTGCCAGTGCACGCCCAGCCGATGAAACACTTGCTGAATCATTTCTAAATGTTGAACGCCAGCATTATGGATTTTTATGCTCCCTCGTGTGACCACTGCCACGCCAATGTAACTGACCACTTCTAACAAATCAGGTCCTATTGTAAATTCGCCACCATGTAATTCTTTTACCCCTTGAATGTGCAAAGTATTTGAGCCAATGCCATTAATTTTTGCGCCAAGCAAATTTAAGAAGTTACATAATTCTTGCACGTGCGGCTCTGAAGCGGCATTGCGGATTTTCGTCTCACCTTTGGCAAGCACAGCCGCCATCACTGCGTTTTCAGTAGCGGTTACGCTGGCTTCGTCTAATAAAATATCAGCGCCTTGCAATTTTTTTGCTTCAATATCAAAAACGCGATTGTAGGTAACATTTGCACCCAATGCGCGTAACGCCAAAATATGTGTATCTAAACGTCGGCGACCAATAACATCTCCGCCGGGGGGCGGGAGTTTGATGCCACCCGTCCGTGCGAGAACGGGACCTGCAAGCAAAATCGAAGCCCGAATTTTACGACACAGGTCAGGGTCAAGGTGTGAGGCGAAAATTTCGCGGCTAGTGATTCGCCAAGTATTTGAGTCTAATTCTTCTACTTGTGCGCCAACACTTTCAATTAATTTTCGCATGGCGAACACATCACGAATTTGTGGAATGTTGTGAAGCGTGACTGGTTCGGCAGTTAACAAACATGCCGCCAACAAAGGCAATGCCGCATTTTTATTTCCAGATGGCGTAACCTCTCCATGCAACGGCACACCGCCTTCGATGATGAATTCTTCCATTTATTTCTCCTATATGATGCTATACAAATTTGTAAAGTGTTTTCAATATTCTACTAAAAACATTGCAATCGGCTTACATCAAAAATAATAACTTTACCAGCGCAATTAATTAGAATTATAATAATTCAAATGACTATATCATTAATTATCCCTGCTACCGTTGGCTTGTTGGTTGGAATCATCGTCAATTATCTTTCAGACGTGTTGCCAATCACACGGCGACTCACGCAACCCGCTTGTTTACAATGCAATGCTTCTTTCACTTGGAAAGATTATTTATTTTTTCAACCTTGCGAAAATGGACATACTAGAAATAAAAGAACTTGGATAACACACGCTGTTCTCTTTTTCATCAGTTTGTATGTTTGGCTTCAAGCACCCAAAATGGGATATTGGCTCGGCATGTTGTTATTGATTTATTTAGGTGTGGTGTTTGTGATTGATATGGAGCATCGCCTGATTCTTCACCCAACAAGCATTTTCGGTTCATTGCTGACCGTGGGGCTGGGGACGTATACCCGCGGCATTGTACCAACTCTTTTAGGCGGTTTGTTGGGTTTCGTGATTTTATTAGCATTTTATTATTTTGGCGTTTTATTCGCCCGCTTGCGTGCCAAACGAATGCAAGCACAAGGCTTAGAAGCCGATGATGAAGAATCTCTCGGCGCAGGTGATGTGATTCTTGCCACTGTGCTTGGTTTTCTCGTCGGCGTGGATTTAATTTGGTTTTGTATTTTGATGAGTATTTTATTAGGCGGTATTTTTAGTTTCTTATTAATCTTGTGGTTAATTATTTCTGGTAAATATAGTAAGAATGTGCTAATGATGTTTATCCCTTATGGTCCTTACTTTATTATCAGTGCATTTTTAATTGTATACTTTCCATCGGCAATTCAATTTTTCTTACCCAAATAATGATTGGTATAAAAAAATTTTTTCAAATAAAAAATAGGCATCCACGCGCGCAAGCGATGGTGGAGTTTATGTTGGTGATGCCGATATTAATTATTTTGTTATACGGCATTATTGAATTTTCACGGTTGATATTTATTTTTGCATCAGTATCGAATGCTTCACGACAGGCGGCGCGTTATGGCGCGGGTGCTGGTGAAGTAAATGACGGAACAACCTTTTATCAAGATTGCGAAGGCATTCGAGAAGTAGCAAACGAATCAGCCATTTTGGTTGAGTTTGAAGATATTAATATTACCTATGATAGAGGGCTGACTAAAAACGGCGAGCAAATTCCGATTGTAGATATTGACCCTAACCCCGATGCAGATACCTGCCCCATTGAAGATAATTTAATCCAAAATGGCGATAGGATTATTGTGCAAGTTACTGCTAACTACGAACCTATTGTTCAAATTTTGCCATTAGAACCATTAACGATTGTATCTGCCAATGCGCGTACTTTCTTAATTTCTATTCCTATTTTCGGTTCGGCAGCGCCTACGGGTTTTAGAGCAGAATCACCTACGCCATCCAGAATTCCAAGCGATGCTACGGCAACACAAACGCTTCCGCCTACTTTTACGAAAGTGCCGCCTATTTCTGGCACACAAGGTTTTAAGACACCCCTTAGCACATTATCACCTACTCTAACTTTAACGCCATCACTCACACCACCACCAACTTGGACTTCTTCCGTCACGCCGACATTTATCAGTTGCACAGGCGTAACCAATGTTTCACATAGTGGGCTTGAATTTGAAAATAATGCAATGAGCATGAATATTGTCAATAACACAGGTCATCGCTTAACAGTGGCACAAGTATATGTAGAATGGAATCATAACAATGGGCATAATGGCAACGACCCCACGCTTCGCCTGACGCAAATTCAATTCACTGGGCAAGCGCCGTGGAATGGGGATATTCTCGCGCCATCTGCCTTTATACCTGCTTACTACCCCATTATCCCAACAGGTAGTTCGACGATTAAGTTTGTGTTCCATCAAAATTACAATGTCTTTGATGGAACTGAAAGAATTATCATTACGATTGGTACACCGGGTTGTGTCAATTACCCAATAGATTCTAGTAACTAAGATGAAAATGTTGAATCAAGAAAAAGGACAAAGTTTAATTGAGTTGGCAATCAGCCTGCCTGTGATTCTTTTAATTCTATTAGGCACAATTGACTTCGGTATGGCATTGTTTTCGTATTCTATTTTGCGCGATGCCGCACAGGAAGGCGCGTTGTATGGTTCGTTCAACCCAAGCAACAAGCCAGAAATAGAAAATCGGGCACGCAACATTCTTCCGCGTAGTGATGAAGCGGTTTTTTCATCGCCCGTAGATTTAAGAAACACATCATTTGTTCAGGTAAAAATTGACATCTTGGGCGATGATTGTCAAGGCATAACGCGTGGCGTTGCTAATAGTATTCGCGTGAATGTCATTTATCAATATCCAATTTTGATGCCGCTGGCTGGAAATATTATCGGTTCGGATACGATTTCATTAACTGCCAGCGCAACGAATGTAATTCTTCAACCGCCATGTCCATAAATCATTCTTTCAAACGCGCAAGTGAAAAAGGGCAAGCCATTGTCATTATCATCTTTGTCATTGTTGGTTTAATTGGTGTATCTGCCTTAGCCATTGATGGCACAAATGCCTACACGGATAGTCGGCGTGCTGAAACTGCCGCATCTGCTGCTGCACTAACCGCCGCCTTGACGCGCATTGAAGGTGGCAATTGGCGAGCCGCCGCTTTAGCCACCGCCGCCGCTAATGGATATAACAATGATGGCGAGACAAATACAGTGGAATTAAATACTCCGCCTCTTTCTGGACCTTATGTTGGGAATTCTGAATACATCGAGGTTATTATTACCTCTCGCCTACAAACATATTTTGCGAATGTGATTGGTATTCCGTATATTACGAATGTGGTGAGTGCTGTGTCACAATCTAAACCTGCGGTGTTAGGAGAGATGTTTCCGGGTTATGCTTTGGTCAGTTTGGCACCGCGCAGTGAGTGTGAAGTGATTTCAGGTAGTCGCCGACCTGCGTTTTGGATTCATAGTGAAGCGACTATTAATTTAGAAGGCGGCGGGTTGTTTGTCAATTCCAATAACCCGAATTGTGCTTTTATTTCTTTTGGAAGTGGTAGTGTGCGTGTGCGCGATGATAGCAGTCGTATCACAGTAGTCGGCGGGGCTGATATTCAAAAGCCAAAGTTGATTACGCCATATCCAATTCAAACAGGTGCGCCATATATTCCTTATCCGCCACCGTATCAAATGCCTAAACTAGGGTGTGGCTCTAGGGTTGCAGAATACGATGAATTCACTGCCACCATGACTGCGGGAAATTGGGATGAGGATGTATTTCCAGCAGAGGGAACGAAGTTTTTAGAAGGTGGTATTTACTGCATTAATGGAGATTTTATTTTAGAGTCTGGTCAGCAATTAGAAGGAAGTAGTGTGATATTGGTTATAGAACACGGTAGTGTTCGCATCAATGGTGCTGCTCAGATTAATTTAAGTGCGCCTCAAACTGGACCGAATAAAGGCTTATTAATTTACATGCCAATTGATAACAAAAGCATTTTAGTCTTAAATGGGAACGACGAATCTAGCTATACTGGTACCATTCTTGCCCCCGGAGCAGATGTGCGCATCAACGGGCTGAATGCGGTAAGCGGAGCCGCATACCACAGCCAAATCATTGGCTATTTTATTGAGGTGGATGGGTCTGACAATATCTACATTAAGTACAAAGACGAGCAAAATTACGACACTTTAACCATGCCTGAGGTTGTTTTAGGGCAATAGGCTTAACATTTCTGTAAGCGTTGCAAGTTGCTTGCACAGACCCTTTATAAATGGAAGTGGTTTATAATATTATTTGTATACATTAGGCTTCCTAAACGCCCCCCATCGCACCCAAAATTGAATCTGGTAAGCCTTAGTACCAAAGCAGGATACCGCTGTTCTGCAAGCCAGAATAAAAGAAGACTGGCACATGAAGATTATGTTAAAAAAATTTCTAACCACACTCCAAATTCTAAACCCACTTGCGAAAAGCAAGAGTAATTTGCGTAAAACAAAGGCGCAAAGTTTAGTTGAATTTGCTATCACCTTACCTATTATCATCGTCTTACTATCTGGCGTGGTTGAGTTTGGGTTTGCCTTAAACTATTACCTATCTTTGCTAGATGCTACCCGTGAAGCCGCAAGGTTTGGAAGTGGTTCTGACCCTTTTATGAGCGGCTATGGCTCTAGTCCAAATACAAACTTTTATAGCACAGTTGCTGGCATGGTTGCTTCTAGCCTAGACCCTAAAATGAGAATTCCAACCTATGAAGGGCGTAGAATACCTCTTGACTCAACCATAGATGATGTGATTGTTACTGTATATGGCATAAACAATGGTGTTGCAACACAATTCCCAACGACTGGACCTTATAAATTGTTTGGTAATCAAAACTCCGTCTTCACTGCTACAAGTATTCAAAGTCAATTTACAAGTAGTTCCCCTAATGCTGGCGTTTTAGTAGTAGAAGTTCACTATAATTATAGAATGGTATTAAACCTGCCTTGGCTATCGCCTTTTGTGCCTAACCCTATGATGATGCGTTCATACACAATTATGCCTTTAGGCGCGGCTGAACCGCCAAACTAATTTTATTGTTTTAGGAATTAAGTTAATGATTAATAAAATATTACGAAAAGCAGAAAAAGGTCAAGCCATAGTTATTATTGCTGTTGCCATGGTAGGATTAATTGCCATGGTAGGGTTAATGACTGATGGTGGTCTTTTATTAATCGAATATGGCAAACTCAAACGAGCCATAGATTCGGCTTCTGTCGCGTCTGCCGCTCAGTTTCGTAAAGGGTTTAGTGGTGCAGATTTAGCGTCTGCCGCTCAAGATTTTTTGCGCCTAAACCAGTCTGATGCCGTAAACATTGTGGTTTCAAGGTGTAAAGCAGACCCGAACACAGGCGTAATTGATAACACTGCCGATGGCACTATACACGATACAACCTTATGTACTACACCGCGTCGTAAGTTACTGCGAGTAGAGGCAACACGTACTGTAACTTTTGGCTTTCTTCGTGTAATTGGTATTAACAGCACGACAATTAGCGCGGCATCTGTTGGCGAAGCCGCCTCGATTGACCTTGTGATGGTTTTAGATACCTCTTTTTCTATGGCATACGAAACGAGTGGCGACCCGCAAAAAAGTGACCCTGGGGATGACCCAGCATTATGTAATAATGCCCGTACTTGTCAACCCATGGAAGATGTTAAAGCACTTGCATGGGATTTTGTAAATGAAACTATGTTTTTTCCGTATGATAGAGTCGCAGTGGTGACAATGACCAGCCAATCACCAAATGGCTTTCGTGAATCAGAAACGCCCTTAGTACTTTCAGATGACCCGATAGAGGTTAGAACAGCCATAGAAAACATCAGAGTATACGAACCACCAGAATGTGAAACACCTTATGGGACTTGCCGCGATACTTGTACTGCTGCAGAAATTGCCGCCGCAGGTAGTGATACAGGCAACCCATGTTATGGAAGAAGCCCAGGTTACTACTTAGGCGAAAAATGTTCAGCAAGATTTACTCAAGGTTATGACCGTTCTTCATGTGGCTCATCAAACATTGGAGGAGCCTTATATCGAGCATCTGGAGAATTTACTCGTGACCCTAAACGAGAAGACTCTTTTTGGGTAGTTATCGTCATCGCTGGAGGACCAGCAAACGCTTCTAGTCCGATGCCATTCTTGAATCCTGCACCTGCATGGTCAGATGCTAACTCTGATGGTTATCCTGACCATCCTAATTATTTTGGTTTTTGTCCTTCATCTACTTGGGGACCACCAGTTAGCGCAATCAGCCCGCCTTGCCGTGATGCCGATGCAGATTCTAGGCACGCACAAGGAAACGTTGCGTATGATGCAGACGACTATGCTAGAGATGTTGCAGACAATGTTGCAGACCCAGTAGATGGACAAGGTATTACAATTTTCACTATTGGCTTAGGTGAGTTAGTAAGGTTTACAACCCTTGGCGACCCTGATGCTGGTGAAAAGCTATTAGAATATATTGCTGAAACCGCTGGTGACTCAACTGGTGTAACCGCAAATCATGGTTTTTATTCATATTCACCAGATGCGGCAGGTTTACAAGTTATTTTTGGAAAGATAGCAGAAAACATATTCACAAGAATTGCACAATAGTTTTATTGAGGATGCACTTATGAAAATATTAAATCTTAAACCCAGAGGCTCACCAAATAAACCAAAAGCGCAAGCCATGGTTGAGTTTGCATTAATTATTCCATTGCTAATGCTTGTTTTAGTTGGAGTAATTGAATTTTCACGCTTGCTCTTTGCGTGGATTATTATCGAAAACTCAACACGCTTTGGCATTCGCTACGCAACAACTGGTAATTACGATGGAAATTATTGTCAAGCCATTTATGGGCGTAATTGTAGTAATGATAATGAAGTAGATGCCGCACGCATTCCTTCCATTAAAGATGAAACCCGTCGCATTGTTGTTGGCTTTTTCTTACGTGATGCATCCACTTTCACAAACCCTGATAACGCTACAACCGCAGATAAAAATTACTTTAACATCACTGTCTGCTCAGCAGAAGATGGACGCGTAACGTTTTACCCGTTAATGGCTCGACCAGTTTATGCAGACTGTACACTTAATGGGGTACGCAATGAACATCCTGGAGCACCTGGCAATAGAGTATTTGTTGCGGCAGATTACAATTTTACTTTTATCGTTTTGCCCATTTTTGGGTTTGAAGAAATGATTCACCTTGCTTCATATCGTGAAGGTATCGTAGAGCAATTCCGTGCCTCAAGGGCAATTAATACGCCTTTGCCATTAATCGTGCCTACAATTCCTACCAGCACATATACTCCAAGTGTTACTCCTACAATTACGCCTTCACCAACTAATACACTTACACCTACATTAACACTAACACCAACGCTAACACTTACACCTACAATTACACGCACACCAACAAACACGCGCACGCCAACAATGACATTTACACCAACAAACACACGCACACCTACGAACACACCAGCACCATCTTGTAGTCTTATTTATATTGACCGTACCCGTTTTAATGGAGATAATTTTGAAGCGCGCGTCCGAAATGATAATTTTGTAACGGCTTACTTAGTAAATGCCACATTAACGTGGTCACCATCGCCTTTATCTGGTAGATTCTTTGACTATGCACAATTTGGTGCACAATACTATAACCCAGCCACAAATATTGTGAACTCACCAGTGAATGCCCCCGCTTCCGTTCCAGACTTGCCGATTGCAGGTAGCGGAACCAGAACTGATTGGATTGCTGACTTCAGTGATGCAAATTTCGCAGGGCTTTATAGCGTCACCCTAACCTTTACCTTCCCCGGTTGGGGCAACTGCACAATGTCTGACTCGGTAGCGTTATATACTCCAACACCTACAGTTACGTTTACACCATCGCGCACACCAACTATTACGCTTACAGCTTCTCGCACACCAACACCAACCATTACACGCACACCGACAATTTCATTAACGCCTTCGCGCACACCAACTCGTACAAATACACCTACGGCAACGACTACACCAACGCCATCTAATACGCCAACGCGCACACCAACCCGTACCAATACGCCAACGCGTACACCAACAGTTGTTACACCGACGCCAACGCGTACTAATACACCAACACCAACACGGACACCGACAGATATTGGTGATACCTAGTAATAAGAAATCCCCGCCAAATAGCGGGGATTTTTTACGGTATAATTTTGCTTACTTATGAAGGAGGCTCACGGAAAAATTTAATAACGGGAAAGACAGCGCATGGGCTTTGATGTAAAAATCAAAGTTGACGAGGACGAGGGTTCTCTATTTCACAATAGAGTTAATTTTTTGTTGTTTCGATACGTTGCTTCGCAACACGCAACCAGCAAAAAAGAAAATCGAAAGTTCAGCGGAAGCCCTCTGGATATGCCATTATCCAATATCTTTCCCTCCAAGAAAAAACTTTGCAGACAAACCTCGCAAGTGATTGTGAGAGCAAAATGCAGAGGATGGTAAAAATTTGAAGTGCAGAATCAAGCGTCAGTTAAGAATGAGGCGCATGGTTTTGTATCCATATCTAAAATCAAAATTGGAGGCTCCCCTATGTGTGGAATCGTCGGTTATCTCGGCTCGCGTGATGCGACGCCGATTATTCTCAACGGCTTGAAACGGCTGGAATATCGTGGTTATGACTCAGCAGGTATTGCTGTGATGAATGGTGGGCAAATTGATGTACGAAAAGATGCGGGCAAGTTATCGCAATTGGTGGATTTGGTAAATAAAAGCCCATTGAATGGTGCGCCCGGGATTGGGCATACACGCTGGGCGACGCATGGTGCGCCATCGGCAAGAAATTCGCATCCGCATGTTGGTAATTCAGGAAAAACTGTTGTGGTTCACAACGGCATTGTTGAAAATTTTCTTGAATTAAAAGATGAATTAAGTAGTGAAGGTGTTGTATTTAATTCGGATACTGATACTGAAACGATTGTGCATTTAGCAGAACATCATCATGCGGCGGGAGTTTCATTTACAGAAGCGGCACGAAGAACTTTCAAACAAATTGAAGGTGCTAATGTTGTTTTGTTAATGTCTACGGATGAGCCAGATAAAATTGTGACTGCACGAATTGGCAATGCAGGTGGCGTTGTGATTGGGTTGGGCGAAAATGAAAACTATATTGCTTCTGACATTCCCGCAATTCTTGAACACACGCGCAAAGTGATTTTTCTTGAGTCAAAACAAATGGCGATTGTGACTCGTGACAGTGTTCGTATTGAAACGTTAGATGGTGTTGAAATTAAACCTGAAATTCATACTATCAATTGGGATGCTGTTTCTGCTGAAAAAGGTGAATATCGCCATTTTATGCAGAAAGAAATTCACGAGCAGGTTCGTGCACTCACTGATACACTGGCTGGACGTGTGGATTTCAAAGAAGGGCGGATTCGTTTACCCGAATTAAAATTAACTCCTGAACTTGCAAAACGAATACAAAGAATTTACATCACTGCTTGTGGTACTGCCGCCTATGCTGGCATGGTCGGAAAATATTTGATTGAAAAAATCGCCCGCATCCCAGTGGAAGTGGTAATTGGTTCTGAATTCCGCTACAGTGACCCTATCGTGGATGAAAATACAGTGGTGCTTGCCATTTCACAATCTGGCGAAACTGCGGATACGCTCGCCGCCATGGAAGAAGGCAAACGCAAAGGTGGCATTGTGTGGAGTATTGTCAATGCGGTTGGTTCGCAAGCCATGCGTGTTGCTGATGGGTATATTGCCATGCAAACAGGTCCTGAAATTGGCGTGGCATCTACAAAAGCATTTACTGCTCCGCTGGTTGACCAATACATGCTTGCGATTTTACTTGCAGATATGCGCGGCGTGATTGATGATAAGACTCGCAAACAACTTGTCTCTGATTTGCGCCTCGTTCCTGATTTAGCAGGTCGTGCGCTAGACGCAGAATCTCAAGTTGAGAAAGTTGCTCAAGCCCTAAAAGATATCAAAGGGTGTTTATATCTTGGTCGTGGAATCAACATGCCGATTGCTTATGAAGGTGCATTAAAGTTAAAAGAAATTTCATACATTCATGCTGAAGGGTATCCAGCAGGCGAAATGAAACATGGACCGATTGCTTTGATTGATGAAGAAATGCCTGTGATTTGTATTGCTCCAAAAGACCCATGGCATGAAAAAATGATTTCTCAAATTCAACAAGCAAAAGCGCGTGGTGGTAAGGTGGTAGCCATTGCTACCGAAGGTGACGAATTAGTTAAAGATATGGCAGACCATGTCATTTGGATTCCAGAATGCCCATGGATGCTCTCCCCCATCATCACTGTTTTGCCTTTGCAGTTGCTTGCGTATCACATCGCCGCCACACGCGGATTAGATGTTGACCAGCCGAGAAATTTAGCAAAAAGTGTGACTGTAGAATAAAAATCTTAACCACGAAGTAACACAAAGGGTCACAAAGGAATTAATAAAAAACCTTTGTGACCCTTTGTTCCTTTGTGGTGTAAAAGTATTAACTATTTCCCATTTGAACTGCCATCACATCATAATATGTGCCTGCACCAAAACCATCAAACATGATATGGTCGCCAAGTTTGATATTCGGCAATTGACGTAAGAATGAAATTACATTCGATGCGGCGCTTACATTTCCAAAATCATGGAGTAACCACGGCATTGGAAATTCAATTCCAAGTTTGGCTAAATTCTTGGCTTTTAATGCATTAATTTTGTAATTGGCATGGTGAACAACGCCAGTCGTAATCGCCTTGCCAGATTCGCCAAGTTTATCCATCAAAGAGTGGTAATCTTTGTAAACATCTTCCACAACTTGTACGCCAGTTCGCACAAACAATTTGACCATCCCCATCAAACCAGCCATTTCGATTGAAGCACCATCATCAGGTTCGTGCATCAAGCCTGAAATGCGGATATGACTCGAATCTTCTTGAATTACATCTACTAATGACTCACTATCGCCTGAATGTGGATAATACATTCTCACCGCCAGCAAACCTTCTTCATCATAGTTTTCAAAACTTTTGCCAACTAAGAATTTCATATTTTCATTTGGGATGACACCTAACACACCCATGCCATTACCAAATAATTGAAGCGCGTTTTTATCTTTCACACCTGATGTAAAACGACTTAATCCTTCAATGCCGCCAACTAAAACTTTTTTGCCACGCAATTCTTCGGCGATATTCACTTCGCCATCTTTCGCTAAAAGCGGATTCAATGCCAAATGCAGACCACCCATTGAACCATCACAGGCTTTATGCACACTGACTTTCAAAGCCGATTCAGGAATACCTGCCATTTGGGCAATGCGCGAGACGTAATCATGCGAAACAGGTCCACTCATGCCAATCAAAACCCCATCCACTTCATTTGCTTGCCAGCCACATACTTCAATTGCTCTGCGAAGCAAACGCGCACCAACCTCTAATTCCAATTTCAAATGGTCTTCATCGCTTAAATCCTGAATATGTTGTCGGAAGTCAAAACCTAATTCGGAGAGATTCAGGATGTCGTCAGGTTGAAGCGGTGTGCCAATTCTATGTTCCACAAATGGAACCAAATTTGCATTGCTGTAACTTTGTCCCCATGAGCCATACACGCCGCCAATTCCGAGTTCTTTACTATATACACCTTCTAAGCCAATCGGCACGCCTTCGCCAATCGGGATGATTGCATTTTCAACGTTTGGTCTTTCATAAAATGATAACTTTCTCAAATTTTCAGACATTGGGTCAAACTCCTTTTGGCTTAAAACACCAATCGAAACAAAAGGCTTCGCTGTAAAATAAGCGTAAAATTGAGATAAAAAGAGGTTTCTATGCGCCCTGATTGGGATTCTTATTTTATGAAAATTGCTTTTGCTGTTTCAGAACGAAGCACTTGTGACCGTGCCTTTGTGGGTTGTGTGCTAGTGAGAGAAAAACGCATCTTGACGACGGGGTTTAATGGTTCACCCGCGGGGCAGGCTCATTGCGATGAGATTGGTCACTTAATGGTAGAAGGTCATTGTGTGCGCACGATTCATGCTGAAACAAATGCGATTATTCAAGCGGCTTTGCACGGCATTTCAACCAAAGGTGCTGTTTGTTATGTGACGCATTTGCCTTGTATTCAATGTACCAAAGCATTGATTAATGCAGGCATTACAAAAATTGTGTATAGTGTTGCTTATCGCACTGATGAAAATGCAATAAACTTTATAAATACAGCAGGGATTGAACTTGTTCAGAAAGAATTTAACCCTGCGAGTTAACTCAATTTTTCGTAAGATAATATCAATTGAAAATGTGTGGCATCGCAATAATAAATCCGAAAGTGTGAGCCTTCGGGAAATATTTCATTGACATTTTCAGAAAACAAAAATTCTACATCGTCTACAATCAAATAATAAGTGGCGCCATATTTAGAATGCTCTTCGTCATGCTTTACAATCCCTTCTACTCTTTTCAATTCTGCATTTTCTAATTTGTTGGCACGGCGGTTGGCAAAGAAAATTCCCAAGGCGATGATAAAAATCACAATAGGAATGACAGCCAAAATAATAATAAAATTTAATGGGTCAGAAAATAAGGCTTGGCGTGTGCTTTCATTAGATAAATACATACCTAGTATCAAGCACAAACCAAATGGCAGGAAGAAACCTATTACCCATACTGAACCCCATTGTGATTTGCGGATGCCACCAGCATATTGATTTAATGCTTGTTGCTGGCGCGCAGAGATTAACCCCATGCGATTGGAGTTTAAGTCGCTTTCGTTAAATTCAAATAGGTTGAGATTCATAAAATTTTTACGCACGCGAATCAGGCATCACCAAAGAAAGAGGCGATAATTCATCAGATTATACATCGCATGGCAGTATGCTATAATCTCATTTGTGAAAAAGAACATTTATCTACTGCTTACATTTTTAGGGTTTGTGTTTCCGTATTATTATCTGTTTCAATTTTACACAACGGAAACAACGCCAACGCTTCAAGCCATGTCAAGTTTGTTTGCAACGCCAATGAGCGCGGCATTTAATGCCGATTTGGCGATGAGCGTGTTTACTGCATGGACGTTTATGGCAATTGAAGGTAGCCGCATCAAAATGAAAAACTGGTGGATATTTTTGCTATTAACTGCGGTAGGCTTATCTTTTGCTTTGCCATTATTCTTTTATTTTCGTGAAAGACATTTAGAAAGTGCAAAATGAATTGGGAAGCAACCTACGCCATTGCGATGGAATTAAAAAGAAAGTATAAAGATGTAAACATTGAAGAAGTGACGTTGGGACAAATTTATACTTGGACGTTAGCATTACCCGAATTTGATGACGAACCACAACTTGCTAATGATGATATTTTACGTTCGATTTATCAGGATTGGTATGAAGAGTTAATTCACAAAAAATAATTTTATTGAGTAGAGACATGACAATTACAAATGAAGCCATATTAAAAGCATTAAGCACTGTGCAAGAGCCTGATTTAGGTCAAGACCTTGTCACTTTGAACATGATTAAGAACCTTGAAATTGAAGGAAGTCATGTTTCATTTACTGTGATGTTGACAACGCCTGCTTGTCCGTTTCGCGGGAAAATTGAAAAAGATTGTAAAGAAGCCGTGATGAAAGTGGATGGTGTAAAAACTATAACTGTCAAAATGGATTCGGATGTGCCAAACGATGGGCGTATGCGTGGACTTGTGAAAACTCCGATTCGCAACGCGATTGCAGTTGGTTCTGGAAAAGGTGGCGTAGGCAAATCTACAGTGGCTGTCAATGTAGCAGTGGCTTTGGCGCAAGCAGGGGCAAGAGTCGGGTTGTTAGATGCGGATATCTACGGACCAAACACGCCTACGATGTTGGGAGTCGAATCTTTACCTCCCCCACAAGGACCACGCATCATCCCCGCTGAAGTGTATGGATTAAAAATGGTTTCGATGGGTTTGCTTGTGCGCCCTGGCGAGCCATTGATTTGGCGTGGACCGATGCTCAATTCCGTCATCCGCCAATTTTTAGGCGATGTGGAATGGGGTGAGTTAGATTATTTAATTATTGATTTACCGCCCGGCACAGGCGATGCGGCATTATCACTTGCGCAAGCATTACCATTAAGTGGCGCAGTGATTGTGACCTTGCCTCAATTGGTTTCACTTGAAGATGCTGGGCGCGGAATTAATATGTTCAAAAAATTAGAAGTACCAATTCTCGGCGTTGTTGAGAATATGTCTTACTTAGAATTGCCCGACGGTTCAAAAATGGATTTATTCGGTTCAGGCGGCGGTGAGCATTTATCTAAACTGACAGAGACTGCCTTTTTAGGCGGCGTGCCAATTGACCAACAAGTACGTATTGGTGGTGATACGGGTAAACCAATTGTGGTTACAAATCCCGAATCAAATGTTGCCAAAGCATTGAACGAAATTGCTGAAAAAATTGCACAAAAAGTTTCGGTTGCCGCATTTGGCGGAAGCAAGTCTGTGCCGATTAACATTGTTGAATAGAGAATAGTAGATATTTAATAATAAAAAATTTACTATATGTTTTTTACAATTTCTTTTAATGTTTCCTGTAATCGTTCTAACAGCATATCTAACTGTTCTTTTGTGACAATTAATGGCGGTTCAAGACGAACAGTTTGTGCACTAGTGAGTGTGCCAGAAACCAACACACCACGTTTGAATAAACCTGCCGCTACTTTATAACCAATTTCTGGGTTTTTGAAGTGCATTCCGATTAATAAACCTTTGCCAGTTACACGCTCAAAAATTTGCGGGTATTGTTGAACAAAATTTTCTAAATGCGGCATTAAGTATGCGCCTTTCTCTGCGGCTTGTTCCCAGAGTCTTTCTTTCAATATGACATGAATGGTAGAAATCGCAGCGGAACATGCTAAAGCATTTCCACCAGTTGTAGTGGTGTGCATAAATGGGTTTGGATACATCATTGGTTGATAAATTTCTTCAGTGGTAATCGTTGCACCAATGGGCATTACACCACCACCTAATGACTTTGCCACTGTCAAAATATCTGGCACAACATTCCAATTTTCTACGCCCCATAATTTCCCTGTGCGTCCTAAACCTGTTTGCACTTCATCAGCAATTAACAACACTTTATATTTTTTTGTTGCTTCGCGGATTCGGGTCCAGAAATCATCAGGCGGAACAATCGCGCCAGACTCACCTTGAATTGGCTCAAACATCACAGCCGCGACTCCAACTCCAACTTTGTCACAAATCTCAAGTTGTTTTTCCACAGCATCTGCATCACCAAATGGAACATGATAGACCTGCCCGCCATACATTGCTCCCATTTGAGCACGAAAATCTGATTTGCCCATTAAAGACAATGAGCCCATTGTTTTGCCATGAAATGCCCGTACACCGACAATGAATGCAGTTTTGCCTGTATAAAGTTTTGCAATTTTCATGGCGGCTTCATTGGCTTCTGTTCCACTAGCACCAAACCAACTGTATTTCAAATCACCGGGCGTAATTGATGCAAGCAATTTTGCTAACACGCCACGCAATGGGTCAAGTAATTCCTGTGAAGGCATGGGCGACCAATTCAATTGCGCTTTAACAGTTTCAATCACTGTTGGATGTCTCCAGCCTAAATCCATCATGCCAAAGCCGCCGAGAAAATCTAAAAATTCTCTGCCCAACACATCTTTGATAACTGAACCTGAACCTGTCCATTCGACAGATGCCCAATCACCCGCTTCTGTTACAGACTTGCGATATTCCAACCAATTACGGTTATAGTGTTCAGCAAAATTATCTTTTGATTCATCAATGATTTGATGCGCCAACTCTTTGGTTGGAAAATCTGTTTTTTGAATCAAATCCATCCAACGGGCTGAATAATCTAATGCGTCTTCGTAGTCAATCATAAATTTTCCTTTATATATCGTTGGTTGAGTAGGGCGACGTTCTTGGTCGCCCGTATCGAAACCAACAGTTTTATAAAAAAATTATTCTATTCACTTGTGGTCTCGATACGTTGCTAGTTATCACTCGCAACTACTCGACCACCCGCTATTTCTAGAATTTCCTCGTCCATTCTTTGGGCCAACGTTCGACCACAATTTTCTTTTGTGTAAAAAATTCAACAGCATCCATGCCTTGACCATGCATATCGCCGAAGAAAGAATCTTTCCAACCACTAAAAGGGAAAAATGCCATCGGCGCGGCGACACCGATATTGATTCCGATATTGCCTGCTTCGGCTTCGTATCTAAATTTTCGGGCGGCATTTCCACTAGATGTAAACAAGCTGGCTTGGTTGCCATATTGCCCACTATTCACCAACTCAATCGCATCATCCACCGTATTGACATGCATCAAACTCAACACGGGTCCAAAAATTTCTGTCTTTGCGATTTCACTGCCGCGTGGCACATCTGCCAAAATGGTCGGTTTGATAAATGAACCGCCATCATAGCCTTTGATTAAAGTCCCGCGTCCATCTACGGGGACAGTTGCTCCTTCTCTTTGACCGAGTCCTATCAACTGCTCGACTCTGCTCTTGCTCGCCATGTTGATGACTGGTCCCATTTGTACGCCTGAGTCGAGTCCGTAACCAACAACGCGAGAAGATGCGGCATCACAAATTAATTCAGTGAATTGGTTTTTAGCATCACCCACTGTCACAGCGAAAGAAACTGCCAAACAACGTTGACCAGCACACCCGAAGGCTGAATCGGCGACGATTTTTGTCGCCATCTCCATATCTGCATCAGGAAGAATTATCACAGGATTTTTTGCACCACCTTGTGCTTGGACTCGTTTGCCATGTGATGCGGCAGTGGCATAAATATATTTTGCAACATTGGTTGAACCAACAAAAGTTATTGCGCGAATTGTTGGATGCTCAAGAATTCCATCGACAACATCTTTAGCACCATTGACCAAATTGACAACGCCTTTTGGAAAACCAACTTGCTCAATGAGTTTCATAATGAATTGCATCGTCATCGGAACTTTTTCAGAAGGCTTGATGATGTAGGTGTTGCCCGCGGCAATTGCATATGGCAAATACCAAAACGGAATCATGCCAGGAAAATTAAACGGCGCGATGGTTGCACACACACCTACTGGTTGACGAATCATCAACTCATCAATGCCCGACGCAATATCTTCAACGACATCACCTTTCATCATCATCGGCATACCACAAGCCACTTCGATATTTTCATAGGCGCGAATCATTTCGGCTTTGGCTTCTTCAAACGTTTTGCCACATTCATTGGTGATGAGTTTTGCAATCTCATCCGCGTTTTCGCGCATGAGATTTCGCAACTTAAATAAATATTGCACACGGTCATTGACCGGTGTTCTGCGCCACGCAGGGAATGCATCACTGGCGGCTTTTGCGGCGGAGTCAACATCCGCCTTTGTACCAAGCGGAGTCTTTGCAATCACTTGACCCGTCGCAGGATTAATCACATCAAAATATTCTTTGACGTTTGGTTTTGTCCATGAGCCGTTTATGTAGTTAAAGATTTCCATAATTCACCGTATTAAATATTAGAAAATTAAATAAGCTTTTCAAAATTGTGTCATTAATATTATTTTGGTGGAGATAGATTAACACTATCAATATAATAAGTTGCTTGTGAATTTGATGACCAAAAACCAAGAATCTTTCTACTAATTATTTCGCCATGCAATGAAGTAAGGTTACTTCCTTTATAACTACCTATCATTTGACCATCAGCATAGCAAACAACTTCATCAGATTCTGGAATGATTTCTAATTTCATAGAATACGAGCGTTCAGCTACTGCCAAAACTGCTTTGTTAAATTCAGGAGTTCCTTCCGGATAAGTACTATGGACATTGAAAAAAACTTGTACACTATTTTGATTAGGTATTTGGAAAACACCGCACTGAATAATCCAAGTTTGGGTTCCTTCTTCAAATGTACCTTTTGAAAATTCAATAACTCCTATAGAATAATCACCTGTTGCTCCGTTTTGGGCTCTAATTACCGCCTCCATAGATCCAACTTCTTCGTATAAATCTTCTTTCGTCAAAAGGGCACATACACTAGCAGAAGGGATATTGTTTGTTAAACTAAATTCAACTTGGCCACTCTTTAATTGGGTACTACATGCTAAATCTCCGCGTCGTCTCCAATAATTTGCATTAAAATCTGTTCCTGAATTAAAATCGTCAAAAAAATAAGTATTGCTTGTAGAAGTCTCTCCATTATCAGCAGTAGGAGTTGGTTCTAAAGTAAGCAAAGGTCGGGCAACAAAATATACCAACAAAAAAACAGCGACCCCAACACCCGAAGAAACTATAATGCGTTGACGTGGTTCTAATTTATTCCATTCCAAAACCAAAGCTAATAAAAAGCCTAGTCCTCCAATAATTACACTTATCATATCCCAAGGTAAAGATTCCATATTTTTCACTCCTTAATTTATTCGATTAATTATTCGGTAAGTCTTATTAATGTCAATTTTTTTCAACTTACCTGCTTATCAATCAACTCTGCCAAGCCTTCATCCAACAAATTCAAACCTTCGTCTAATTGTTCCTCTGTAATCACTAACGGCGGGACGATGAACAAAATATTCTTGAAATTGAAAACATATACTCCATTTGAAATCATGAAGTTTTTCAAGGCTGTAATATCCATTGGTTCTTTGGTTTCACGATTCTTAACTAATTCAATCGCAGAGAACATGCCAATATAACGAGCATCTCCAATCGACGGATGTTTGGATTTCAATTCTTCGAGTCGCTTCCCTAAATGTTTTCCAACTTTCTTTGCATTTTCAAAAATCTTATCTTCTTCGTAGGCTTCAATTGTGGCAAGTGCAGCAGCACAAGCGAGGGCATGTCCGTTATAGGTTAAGCCCGCAAATAAAACTTTGTCGTCAAAAAATTTGGCAATTTTTTCTCGCACAATCACTGCACCAAGTGGAACATATCCAGACGTGATTCCTTTTGCTGTTGTAATAATATCTGGGACTGTGTTCCAGTTATTCACAGCAAACCATTCGCCCGTTCTGCCCCAGCCGCTCATCACTTCATCTGAAATCAACAAGATTCCATATTTGTCACAGATTTCTCGCATGCGGGGCCAATATTCATCAGGCGGGATGATTAATCCATTTGTGCCTGTCACTCCTTCTAAGAAAATCGCCGCAATTTGGTCTGGACCTTCATGTTGAATCACCTCTTCGACATGGTCAATACACTGACGTTTGCAAGTATCTTTCGTCCAACCAAATGGACAGCGATAACAATATGGGTCAAGAAAATGCACTACCCCAGAGATTCCAGGCTCCGCAGGCAAACGACGATAATCACCAGTTAATGTCATTGCTCCAAGAGTCGCGCCGTGATACGAACGATAACGGGCAAGGATTTTATGTCTGCCTGTATAAAATCTCGCAATTTTGATTGCATTCTCATTCGCTTCGGCTCCACCTAAGGTGAAAAATGTTTTTTTCAAGTCACCAGGCGTAATCTCTGACAGTTTTTTCCCAAGTAGACCTCTCACTTCAGTTGCCATGCTCGGCGCAGCAAACGTTAATTTCGCGGCTTGCTCTTGAATCGCTTTGACTACTTTGGGATGTTGATGCCCAACATTCGTATTTACCAATTGAGAAGCAAAATCTAAATATCTTTTTCCATCTGCATCCCAAAAGTATGCACCTTCCGCTTTTTCCATCGGGATAGGATTGATTTGTCCCTGATTAGACCAAGAGAAGAATGTGTATTCTTTGTTAAGGTCAATGATTTCTTGAGAAGTTAATTTTGTCATAGGTATCCTCGGTGGTCGAGTAGTCGCGCTCTTGTTCTTTGCGACATACCGAGACCACAAGTTTTGAAGAAAAATTTTATTTACAATGTACATCTGGTCTCGATACGTTCCTTGCTTTGCTCGGAACTACTCGACCAGCGGGTTTACTTGTATACCTGTTTACTTTTTTACCTCTTTAACAATCTCAGCATACACATTCAACGTCTCATCAATATCTGCATCAGAATGGGAGTAGCACATAAACCACGGCTCGCGGGCGTCATGGTCTGGCATGACACCTTTAGTAATGGCTTTCTCTGTTAATTCAAGATAAAGGTTTTGATCACTCTTCGCCCAATCGCGTTGACTTTTGACTTCATCAATATTCAATGAGAAGGAAAACATGGCGGGATACCCTGTCATAACAACAGGAATATCATTTTCTTCAAAGATTTCTTTCAAACCATCCATTAGTCTTTGACCACGTTCTGCAATTGTTTTGAGAATCGGTTTTGTTTTTAACAAAGTCAATGTAGCGTAAGCACCTGCAATACCAGGTTTGTTATTTGTATAAGTCCCGCCTTGCGCCACGCCGTGACCGATAATCTCCATAATTTCTTTTTTACCGCCAAATGCCGCAACTGGATACCCATTGCCAAGGGCTTTGGCGTATGTCACAAGGTCAGGGTTGAGGCGATAATATTCTTGTGCGCCACCGTTTGCGATTCTGAATCCAGTTTTCACTTCATCCAAAATAAAGACACAGTCATATTCCTTAGTCTTTTTGCGAATCAATTCTAAAAACCCATCTTGCGGATTAATCGCCGCACAATTTCCCTGACACGGCTCTGTAATCACAGCCGCAATTTGTTCACCATAAGATTTCATCACACGTTCAAAACCTTCGGCATCATTGAAAGGAAGCGTGATAATAAACTCGCGCATAGATTTTGGAATACCCGACGAAGCAGGCACAGGGATTGGGCTACGACTATTTCCGTATGCTTCTACAGGCGCGTATGTTGACCATAAGGTATGGTCGTGAAAACCATGATAATTGCCCTCAAACTTCAAAATCAAATCGCGCCCGGTATAAGCGCGGGCAGTGCGAATAGCGTGCATGGTGGCTTCTGTTCCCGAACAAGCCATGCGAACCATTTCAATGGCAGGTGACATTTCAATAATCATCTCAGCCACATCAATTTCAAGTTCACCTGTCATTGCAAATAAAATCCCTTTTTGAATCTCTTCAATGACCTTTGCATCTACTTCATCATAAGCATGTCCCAAAATAATTGGTCCAAACGCCATACGATAGTCAATATATTTTTTTCCATCTACATCCCAAAGATACGAACCTTTGGCTTTTTGAACATACGGCGTAATTTCATCACCCCAAAAACGAAAATTAGAATTCACCCCCAACGGCAAAACTTTTTGAGCACGAGTTTGTAATGCTTGCGTCTTTGAACCAAACATAAATTCTCCTGTTTATTATGTCATTGCGAGCCACGCTCTTGCTCTATGTGGCGAAGCAATCTCATCATCAAAGTAGGAGATTGCTTCGTCGTGCTAAAGCACTCCTCGCAACGACATTATTTATTTATATAATTTCCTTTTCCGAAAACTCATTTGCAATTCGTTCTGGCACACGCCATTGATACACATCTTTCAAAATAATTGGCACAATTGAAGTGGTTGTTTTTCTCACGCCTGGCACTTTGCGAATCACCTCCGTCACAAAATAATAAACTTCCGACGTATCTTTCGCCACCACCTGAATACTGATGTCATTCTGACCAATACTACAAGCCACATACGTCACATTTTCAAACGCCGCCATCTTTTTCGCAACTTCCAAAACCTTATCGGCTTCCACTTCCAGCCACACATCCGCCTTAATATTCAAACCCAACGCTTCAGGGCTCACCACCGCGCTAATTTGAATCACGCCCTCCTCAATCATTCGGTCAACACGATAACGAATCGCCCGCTCCGAAATATCGCCCATCCTGCGAGACATCTCCGAAGCAGACATTCTGCCATCTTCCAACAACAAATTGACGATTTTTATATCTGTTTTGTCGAATTCATACATAGGATATATCTCAGCCTTCCGAAAGTGACGGACAATATACCTGATAGCGGATTTACCGTCAAGGCATAGATAAACGCGCCTCTCGCCCACGGGGAAAATTGATTCTGCATCTTCAACTTTTTCTTTGGCTGACGATGCATTACACAACAAACCGCCCCACACCATAATGAATGTGAGGCGGTTGAATATAAAGACAAAAAATTTTTACTAATACGTCAATTTATATAATGAAAGCCTTTGATCTTTAAAGAGGAACTTAATGTTATTTGGATATTCATTTAGAAAAACTTGAAGCCATTCTAAATCACCTTTCACCAATAAATATTGAACATTATTTTCTTTCAACCGTTCTAAACGCACATCGGGGGCAATATCATCTCCAATGAGCGAATTCCAAACTTGCGTATTATTCCCACCCGATTCAACACGAAAAACCAGCGGAACATATTTCAGCGTCAGGCTTGGAATAATACCATGCGTTGCCACATCTGGCGCACCGATAATCACCGCGCCATTTTCCACTTCCAATTCATTCATCATCCGCGCAGTATTAACATAGTTCGTGTAAAAATCATGCACATTAATATTGCCTGTAAATAAATTTTCTGTCGTCCATGCACGAACGTAAAAAATAGAAGCAAACAAAAAACTAATTATAGAAACATATATCAATGGGTTTAACCAATTTTTTTTCAAGTCAAACCACTTTATCTTATAGATAAAATCAATACCAACCCAAACCAGAAACGCAAAAGCAATACCTAATGGCATAAGCCAAGTCAACCGCCAGAGTTGATACGGCGTGGTAAACATGCCAACCATCCAGCCTGTGTATGGAAGGTATGCCATGCCTAGTACCAAAAAAGCCGCGAGAATATACCTAGCCACTTGATTACGCCAAAAGAAAAACAAACTGACCACTGTGGCTAATGCGCCTATCCGATACGGCAAAGCAGACACTAAATACGGGTCAAGCCCATAAAACTGCGTGCCTTCAATAATAACAATGCGGTTACTTCGCAAACGGAAGTATTCATCATTTTCTTCAATATCTTCCAAAGAGAAACTTAAGGTTTGTGCATTCTCCCCTTCTACAAAACGAGAGAAATATGGAACAACTGTAATTACCGCTAATAACACAATCATAATAATGTATTTACTACGGGTTTCGGTTTTGAATATAGCAGGCAAACCATACAAGCCGATAATCATACAAATCATGCCAAACTGCACAGGGTGGGTAAACGCCATTGCCCAAGCAACAAGCCACATTAAAACAAGTTTTCGGTTATTGGGGTTTGATAAATATTCAACCACCAGTGTAAGCAAAATTAATGAAACCACAAAAGCGGCAACCACTTTATCTTCCGTCATGCGTGAAAAAAACAGCCTGCCCGATTGGCTGGTGAGTGTTAACCGCATTAACCCAAATCCTTGTGCAATGATGGCAATACATGCCAATATGCGTGAAAGCCCTAAAGTGCGCGCTAAAACATACACACCAGTAAATGAGAAAACGGCTAATAATGGTGGCAAATAATAACCTGCGATTAATAAGCCGTCTATCGCACTCAATTCAGAAATCATGGCTTCGGCAAGGGGCCAGAATGCCAGCCAAAAACGAGGCGTCTCTAAATTACTTAAAGCATCAGGCATATCAAAATTAAGTTGCGGGGCATTTTGGTAGTAAAACAATAATGCGTTGTAGGTAAATGCATCATCGTGAATCACAGGCTGACGCACAAGTGAAGCGAAATACATCACAGCCGAAAATGTCAAAAAAAGCAAAACGGCTTCCCACCAAGTTGGTTTATCAAAATCAAAATGAATTTGAATAGGTTTGTTAAAATAAAGGTAAAAAATAATAATGCCCCATAGTGCGAACGCCCACATAATAAATGTAAAATTTAATTGAAAGACACGCGCTATAACGCCAAATACCCCAGTTGCAAACAAACTGATGGCAAACCCACCCACCAGCAAACGAAGCGAAATGGTTTTATCTTCTGACAAAAGTAAAAATGTAAGAATGCCTGGGGTTAAGTAAATAAGCATGGCAAACAAAAAGCGAAACGCTTCAAATTTTGCAAACCATGCCTGCCACGAGAAAAAATTTAAGAAAACCCAAAACAACGTTATAGCAAAGAGTAAAATTTTGTTATTTTTCAACATATCATTCCTAAAAATAAAAACACCTAGTCAATTATACTTGTTTCGAGTATTATCTTCGCGCCATTTTAAGTGGAGTATTTATGCCAAAAGAAAAGAAAAAACTGCCAAAAATTTCAGTCATTATCCCAGCCTTTAATGAGGCGGATGGTATTGCAAAGGTTGTAGCACAAATTAAGGCAGTGGTAAAAAAAATAGATAACCATCACGAAATCATTGTGATTGATGATGGCTCAACAGACAATACAGCAAAACATGCAAACCAAGCAGGCGCGATTGTAATTCAACATCCATATAACATTGGGAACGGCGCGGCGGTAAAAACAGGCATTCGGAACGCGCATGGTTCGATTCTCGTCACGATAGATGGGGATGGGCAACATAACCCAGAAGATATTACAAAACTTGTAGAAAAAATTGGCGTGTATGATATGGTAGTTGGTTCACGCAATCGCCAATCAGATACTGCCGCGCATCGAGACGTTGCCAATTTAGTTTTTAATACACTTGCCACCTATATTTCGGGAAGAAAAATTGAAGACCTTACTTCTGGCTTTCGTGCGGTTAAAGCAAATGTAGCAAGGCAGTTTGTATATTTGCTTCCCAATAAATTTTCATATCCTTCTACTATTACATTATCAGTTGTGCGAGCGGGGTATAGTTTGGGTTATGAATCCATACAATTTTCAAAAAGAAGCGGAACTTCAAAAAGTAAAATTAAACCACTGCAAGATGGCTTAAGATTTTTAATGATTATTCTTAAAATCGCAGTCTTTTATGCTCCGTTAAAAATATTTGCTCCGCTTAGCCTGATTATCTTTTTGTTAGGTGTTGGGTATGGGTTGTTCCGCATTTTTGTTATTCAAGCACCTTATGGGCAAACTTCAGCGTTATTAATTTCAACCTCTGTGCTAACATTTTTAGTGGGCTTGGTCTCGGAACAAATTGCCCAATTACGCTTCGACCGAAGCGAATCAAATAATTCATTCAATGGCAATCCATGAACAAGCAAAGCACCCTTCTATACATCATCAGCGGGGTAATAACAATCGTTTTGCTGATTTATCTTTTCCAAAATCTTGATTGGGGAATTCTAAGGACAGCATTTAGAAATATTCAATGGGGATGGTTTACACTCGCGCTTCTTTCTTATTTGATAAGTGTTCTCTTGCGCGCCCAGCGTTTTACTAGCCTGATGTATTCCCGTCAGGTGCAATGGTACAAATTTATTCCCGTATCTGCTTTGCACAATATTCTGCTATATCTCTTACCTGCCCAAACAGGTGACTTGACGTATATCTTCATAGCCAAAAAAAGGCTGAATGTATCGCTTACAGAAGGTACTGCCACTTTGCTAGCCGCCCGTTTTTATGACATGGTTGTTGTGGCATTTATCTTAGCGGTTTTATTACCATTCTCAAAAAACGATATGCCTGCATGGGTATTTTATTCAGCAGTTTTATTTTGCTTCGTTACATTATTAGCAGGCATTGTTATTTTCATTCTCTTACGCTTTTCAAAGCCTGTGGTTCATATTGGCGAATCTCAACAACAAAACATTTTCACACGTATCCGTATTGCCTGGAATAAATTTATTACAGGACTACAAGAGATACAAGCAAATAAAGTTCATGCAAAAACATTGTTTTTAACAGCAGGGATTTGGTTATGTTTATACTTAAATCATTATTTCGCTACACAAAGCATGGGGCTATCTATTTCGCTTTATCACATTGCCTTAATTTCTGTTGTAATGATTGCACTCACCTTAATTCCTGTGCAGGGGTTTGCCAACCTCGGCACACATGAAATTGGATGGGCAACTGTATTAACTGCTTTCAATTATCCTTATGAAACCGCATTAGCCATTGCTGTTGGCACCCATTTTACTTTGTTGATTTCGGTGTTAGTGGCAAATGGCTTTGCTTTTGTGAGTTCACAATTACTAATTCCACTTTTGGAAAAAGAAACATGATTTCAATTTCACTTTCAGAAATACAAACCAATTACAAAATCATCAAAGCAAAAAATATACAAGTTGAATTGCTATCACAGCCGATTAAATATTATCGTCACGGATGGCAGTCATGGTCGTTGGCGGCGTGGACGGATATAAAACCTTTGCCGATTCAAAAGCCTGCTATTTTTCATCCATTGCAAATTGATGTGGAATATGCTTATGAAACAAATCCGCATGGCTCGTGGTTAGGCGCAGTGGAATTTGCGGATGGGAAAATTCTTTTGCTGGGAGCATTATCGCTAGATACGCATGTGTATCAGGTGCAGAATCAACTTGAAGGTAGAAGTGAAGCGGAAGAAGCCGAATGGTTCATTATGCTTGGGGATGAGAATCAAGTTTTTAGTGAGTACACAAATCAATTAAAGAAGCGTTTTGGTCATGTAGAAAAAAATCATGTGCCGCGCGTGTGGTGTTCGTGGTATAGCCTATACACGATGATTGATGAAGAAATTTTGTTCAAGACGTTTGATGCGTTAGGCGATTTGCCGTTTGAAGTGTTGCAAGTGGATGATGGCTGGCAAAAAAATATCGGTGACTGGTACACAAACGGAAAATTTCCATCGGGCATGAAAGCGTTGGCAGACAAAATAAAATCAACAAACAGACGCGCGGGATTATGGCTTGCGCCGTTGATTGCAAGCGAATCATCAAAACTTTTTAATGAACATAAAGATTGGTTTTTGAAAGATGAACGCGGACGATTCGTTTCAGCAGGATTTAATTGGGGCGAATATTTATTTGCATTGGATACAACGCATCCTGACGTACGGGGCTGGCTGGTTGCGCTAATGAAGCAAGTGCGAGCGTGGGGCTTTGATTATTTCAAGTTAGACTTTTTATATGCAGGCGCGTTGAAAGGAAAACGCTATCACGATATGCCGCGTGAAGTTGCCTATCGTGAATGTTTGAAGTTGATGTATGAAGCGATGGGAGAAAACGCTTTCTTCTTAACTTGCGGCACGCCGATATTGCCCGCCATTGGTGTATGCGATGCGATTCGCATTGGTCCTGATGTTTCGCATGAATGGGAAAATTATCGCAACGAAGTTTTGTTATATAACCCTTCAACCCCTGGCACAAAAAATGCAGTTAGAACTGTGGTGAATCGTTTGTGGTTAAAAGATTTAGTACATATTGACCCAGACGTGGAATATTTTGTATCCAAAGAAAATACGTTAGAAGAAGAACATAAAATTCAATTGCAAGATTTAGCATTGATTTGTGACTTCAAAGCGACATCTGATTTGCCACAATGGATGACCCCTGACGAACGTGAGCAAGTCAGAAAGTTTTTATTGGCTGAACCGAAAGTAAAACAATTGAGTCGCTATGTGTATCAATTGGATGAACGTGTTGTAGATTTTTCATCTGCTGTGGCGTTGCCTGATGAACCAAAGGGTTTGACAAAACTTTGGGGAAATTTCTTAGGTTGGCTTGGAGATTTTCCGTCGGTATTACATGTCTTCAAATGGCTAGATGATAATAGAGTAAAAAAGATACGGAAAAGTTTATAGCAGGAGACATAATGAAGAAGATAAAAAACATATTCATTATTTTGTCAATTCTTGTTTTAACTATATTAATCTTAGGTTTTTGGAAGACCACAGGCTTTTCTGCCTATGGTGCTTGCAGAAAATTAGCCATGCAAACAAAAGGGTATGGTGTTTGGAGACATGAATCTACAACGCAAGATGGTTTTCAGTCTCATGTTTCTTTTTCAGATGGCTATAATATTATGACTTGCTCTGCCAAAGGCATTGGTCCTTTTTGGGTAGCGACTTCTTA
>JAEURH010000169.1 GCA_016789365.1 Anaerolineales bacterium | reverse complement strand
CCTGAGCAAAGCATTACGACGATAAATCTCACCAACCTTTAGAGTCACTGTCCCTTTGCCGAATTCTTCAGGTGAACCTAAACCGTAAATACATGAAACAGAAGCAACTATAATCACGTCTCGACGCGAAACAAGTGCAGTTGTCGCCGCGAGGCGCAGGCGTTCAATCTCTTCATTAATTTGAGTTTCTTTTTCAATAAATAAATCATGGCGCGGAACATATGCCTCAGGCTGATAATAATCATAGTAAGAGACAAAATACGAAACCGCATTCTCAGGAAAGAATTCTTTAAACTCAGCATATAACTGTGCGGCTAATGTTTTGTTGTGAGCCATAATTAACGCAGGCTTTTGTAATTCTTGAATCACAGACGCGATTGTAAAGGTCTTGCCTGTGCCTGTAGCTCCAAGCAAAACCTGATGTTTGAATCCTTGATTGACACCATCCACAAGTCCGCGAATGGCTTCGGGTTGGTCACCCATTGGGATAAATGGTGCTTGAAGTTTAAATTCCATATTTTTCTCTTTTGTAATTAGGTGAACGAGTGTTCTATTTTACACCAAAGACGCAGAGAACGCTAGTGATAAGAGACGGATTTTATCAAGGGTATAATTTAAACGATATGAAAAATCTTAGAGCCACAATTGAAAACATTAAACTTAATGAAAACATTACTCCATTATTTTTTTTGCTTCTGGCAATTTTGGGGTTTGGTTTGCTAGCAAATCGGTTGGGATATTATCAGGATGATTGGCCCTATATTTTTTACGCCTTAAATAAAGGGATTTCTAGTTTAACTATTGAACTTTATTATGACAGCAGACCCAATGCGGCGTGGATGTATATTGGTTTATTCAATCTATTGGGTTTCAATCCGCTAGCTTGGCATATTACAGCACTTGTTACACGCTGGTTAACCGCTACTATATTATGGTATTTTTTTAGAATTGTTTTTCCTGAAAATAAACGCGAAGTGACTTTTGCGATTTTATTATTTCTGATTCATCCGTTCTTTTTGATTCAACCATATGCTGTAAACTCAATGTTGTATTGGGGTGGTTTTTTATTCTTTGCAATCAGTCTTTATCTAATGGCACGTTCAATACATAAAAGTAAATATCAAATCTTGCTTGTTCTTATTGCTGTGTTTCTTGAAGGCTTACATCTTTTCACAAGTGAATATTATGTTGGATTAGTAATGATTCGACCACTGATTCTTTTTTTGTTATTAAGCAATCAAGTTTCTAATTTTCGTGAGAGATTAATAAAGACTATTTTGTACTGGATGCCTTATCTATTAGCACTTGGCTCATATATCATTTGGCGTTTTTTCTTATACATTCCGCCACCAATTGGTGACAGAAATTCACCAGAAGTTCTATATGCGTTATTTAATTCACCCATCGAAACAATTGGATACTTAATTCGCATTGCATTACAAGATTCTACAATTGTCACCTTCATAAGTTGGTTTCAAACTCTTGTACCAGAACTCTTTTCATTTGCAACCATTTTCAATTGGTTTGTTTTAATTATTATAGGTTTTACGTTTTTGGTAATATTTTTTTTCTTATCTAAGATATATGCAATCTCTTCAAAAGAATCAAAAACTTGGTTCGCCTCTCCAATTATTTTAGGCTTGTTGATTGTTTTCTTGGGAATGATGCCTCTGTGGATTATTGGTCAAGATATTGTGACGCATAAGAATCAATTTGCAGGTTCAAGATTCGGAATTGGTGCTTCACTCGGTGCAGCTTTGATTTTGGCAGTCATTATTGAAAACTTATTGGATGGTTTAAGAAAGAAGATTTTAGTCATTGCACTTTGTGCGTCTTTAGCGACTGGTATGCATATTAACAATGCAAAGAATTTTTCCTATTCATGGGAAAAACAAGAACGCTTTGCACAAGAGTTATTGTGGCGTGCCCCATACATCACACCAGGCACCGCAATTGTGACAGATGAAGAAATTCTTGGCTTTATGGGAGGGTATTCTGTTGCTTTCTCAATTATCACGACATATCAGCCCGGTGATATAGAAACACCACCATATTGGTATTTTCCGTTCTATTACACCAATCCTAATGTGAATGACTTTCTAACAGGCATAGTGCTTGAAGATCGCAAGTTGACAATGAATTTTTCGGGAAATAGTCAGGATATGATTTTGATTTTATTTCAACCAGAGTTGAAAAGATGTTTGTGGGTATTACAACCACAAGATATAAACTTACGGCTTGTTAATGATGATATGCGAAAACTTGCGGCTGGTTCAGATATTAATTTAATCAAACAAACTAATGAAGAAGTTTCCCCACCTGAAGAAATTTACGGAAAACAAAATAGACAAACTTGGTGCTATTACTTCCAAAAAGCGGATTTGGCACGTCAGTATCAAGAGTGGGATGAAATCATCAGGCTATGGAATGAAGCGCAGACAAACGGTGAACGAGCAGATAACGGTTTTGAATACATTCCATTTATTGAAGGGTTGGGTCACACAGGTGATTGGGAACAAGTGAAAGAACTAACAAAATTTGCAAAGCGCATTACGGCGGGTTTAGAGCCAAGTTTATGCAGTGCATTAGATAGGCTTGCATTGAATGCGCCAGAATCGCAAGAACGAGATGAGACGATTATCAACCTCAAAGAAGATTTGAATTGCAAGAACTTTCAATAGACAAGAAAAAGGTAGATGAAACAGAATCAACTCTCCCCTTAAGAAAGAAGCGAAAAGAGAGCCTCATAAAATGTGAGGCTCTCTTTTATCATCAAAAAAATTTATGGCAATGGATTGGCAGGAAATGAATTGGGTGGGGCGTACCAATCTTGCGGGTTAATATTATTCGTCACTTGCCCGCTTGTAACTGGCACGGCGATTAAACTATGGTCAGTACATTCTGCTAAAAGCCCACAGACAACTGCTTGCGAATATCCTGCCGAGAGTGTGCCATCTTGGGTGTAGGTTACTATATAGTAATTACCTGCTGGCAAATTATCAATTTGATAGGTGTTTTGATTTTCGTTTGTGATGACATAATAATAAGATTGACTATTCACCGCAAACGCAACCACAATTTGTGAAGGAATAAAGTTAGAAGGATAATTTAAGTTGCCAGCAATACTGCCGAGTTGAGCAGGTGGATTCTGAACATCTATTTTGGGGATAGTTGAATCATTTGGCATAGATGGCAATTGAGAAACATCGCCATACCAATTGCCAGGGTTGATATTTGGCGTAACTACACCTGCTTGCACTTCTACTTCAATTAGCGAAGTATCAGTACATTCCACTTTCAAGCCACATACATAAAATTGGTCATACGAGCCAGCCATAGAGCCATCGGGCAAGTATGCAATCACATAATATTTACCAACGGGTAAATCGTTGATTTGATAAGTCGTCTGATTTTCAGTCGTTTGCACCCAGTAATATTGACCAGTTTCTGTATTGAATGCAACAATCAATAACGGCGGAATGCCTTCGGATGGGAAAGATAAATTTCCAGAAATGCCGCCCGTTGGTGATACGGTTGGTGCTTGTAAAGTTAACGCTTGAAATGTGGCTTGCACGATGGTTTCTAAATCTTGTGTGGGTTCTGCTGGCGCAGGCGAACAAGCGGCGAATACCAAAGCAACAAACAATAATACAAATAAAATTTTCTTCATCTCATTCTCCTTTTATAGTTTGTATCATATTCTCGTAATTTCGGGTTTGAGG
>JAEURH010000168.1 GCA_016789365.1 Anaerolineales bacterium | reverse complement strand
GTTTGCTTGAAAATCCTTTGCACCCATATACCCATGCTTTGCTCGCGGCAACATCTGACCCTGATGCCGCCAATGCCGAAACGTTTAAAGATATTCCACCTGGCGAACCACCTAGTTTGGTCAACCCGCCTAAGGGATGTCGTTTTCATCCGCGTTGCGCCAAAATGATTCAAGGTTTGTGCGATGTTAAAGAACCGATTGAGTTTGAACCCGAACCGAATCATTTCGTATCTTGCTGGTTATATCAATGATAAAAGACCCGCGCCTCTTACTGACCTTCGGCTTGTTTCTGATGCTAGGCGGCATTGTGCTACCCTTCTTGATGGTGATTCAAATTCTTGAATCCACCTTCTTCCTAAATTTTTTATCTTGGGGCATTTCTACGCTGGGGCTTGCCCTCGGCATGGTCGGATTTGCGTTAATGAATAGAAAGCAACAATAATTATTTCGTTCTATCCAACGCTCTGAACCTGTGAATAAAATACACTGACAATCCAAGCAAAATGACTGCATTGGCTTGATGAAGCAATGCCACCACAATATTGACGTACGATAAAACAGTTAATATTCCTAAAATCATTTGCAAAACGATAATGCCAATTAACCATTTCACCCCGTTTTGAATGTCAGAGGGATAATTTTTCTTTTTGACGATGTAGTATAAAATTGGAGTCAAAATTAATATTGTGAACCCGAACCAACGGTGAATGAACACAATCGTTTGCGGCGACTCGAAAATATTAATCCATGAGTTAAACAAATTCGGTGGGATTAACTTTCCAAACATGAGGGGCCAAGTATCTGATACATGACCTGCTTTTAAACCTGCTGTGAATCCGCCGTAAGTGATTTGAATTATTAATAAAATAAAACTAAGCAAAGATAATTTTGAAGGCAATGACCATTTTGCTTTTTGATTTTGAAAACCGTATTTATGTCCAAGCGCAGTCCACAAGGCTAAAGCAAACAACGACAATGCTAGAAGCAAATGAATCGTCAAATTGAAATGACTCACGGATGGTCTATCTACAAGTCCGCTGGCGACCATAATCCAACCTGCGAAGGCTTGTGAGATAAACAATAATCCCATAATGAAATACACACCAAATTCTTTGAATGGAATTATCTTTTTGAATAAAAAGTAAAAAACGGGAATGGCATAGAACAAACCTGCCAAGCGTGCAATCGTGCGATGCGTCCATTCAATCCAGAAGATGTATTGATATTCTTCTAGTGTCATGCCTTTATTCACTAATTGATACTCAGGCGTTTGTTTATATTTTTCAAATTCGGCTTGCCAGTCATGGTGTGCCATTGGTGGAACAGACCCACTGATGGGATTCCATTCTGTGATGGAAAGTCCAGAACGGGTGAGGCGGGTGAATCCGCCAAATGAGACGAGGAAAGCCACGATAAAGCAGAAGATGAACAACCAGTTCATCACAGTTTTGTTTTGAGTTTGGGGCATTGATTTTCTCCGAAGTGAAGTGTGAGAATTGTATTCTAACGGAATTAATGATGAGTTAGAAAAATAGACCTCAAAGGTTTGCAAAACCTTCGAGGTCTGGTATGGGTAAAGCGAATGCTTCTGTGCAGAATCAATTTGAGGTTAAGTATGAAGCGTTTTATCCATTTCGCATTTGATTCAACAACTGCCGATAATCTTCTACATTGGGTGGGTTCATCAACACAATTTGATTGATAACTTCCATAGCACCTGATTTGTCACCTTTTTCTAACAAACTTTCGCCGAGCGCATCAAGCATGGGGATGGCTTCGTTCATGCGCCCTGTGCGAGCAAGTAATGCGGCAAGCGTGCGCTTGAGCATTTCTTGTTCGGGATGTTCACGCACAAGTTCTTCAAGAAAACCATGCGCAAGTTCTGTTTTATTTTGGCTTTCTAAATGCGAAATATAACCATCTAATTCATTGAAGGCTTTATCTGATTGACCCATGCGTAAATTTAATTCGATGAGTTGTTTGCGTGCAGAATCATCATCAGGTGCTAGCGTGCGGATTTGTTCATACACACGCACGGCTTGTTTCCAATCCAAACGTTGCATGTCAATATCTGCCATGCGTTGCAAAATATGAACGTTCCATTCGCGGCTGGCGTTGCCTTGTTGAACCAAGCGCAATGCGGTTGTATATGTTTTACGCGCCATATCTAATTCTGCTAAACGATAATAAATGCCAGCAAGTTCAAGATATTCTTGAATGGCATCATCTAATTGACCGCGTGCCACGAGTTGGTCAATCAAACGAGTTCTTGCGCCTAAGTCCATTGGTGAAATTTGAATAATGCGGCGCAACAATTTTGCGGCTTGTTGCACTTCACCACGCACACTATATGATTGAGCCACCACACCAAACTTCATAATCGCATCACTCGAACGACCTTCTTGCACAAGCAAATCGCCCATCAATGTATGCAATGGAAGATAAGTCGGCGCAGTTTGAATCGCTTCGTAGGCTTCATCCATTGCTGAACGCAAACTACCCAGCCGTGCCAATTGATTGATGCGGTTCATTGATTCCAACACCGAACTGGATTGCGCTTGTAAAATCACTTCGGCTAACGGGGCAATATAATCGCCTTCTTGCTTTGGCATTTGGTCGCGTGTTTTTTGCATTTGCTCGCGCCAATCAGGACGCAACAACAAACCATGCACATTGTCACAGATTTTTCGCAAAGCATTTTCATCTTTTTGATTTTGCAACGCTTCAACCAATGGTTCATACTGTTGACTGACATCGTCGGCATACTCTTCGCTGACAGTTTGTGAATCTGCTAGTTTGAGTGCTTCTAAATATTCCAACGCCGCTTCACTGACGTTTGATTTTTTCATCAATATTTGACCCAACAACAAACGTGAGCCAAGCGCGTAATCGTTATGTTTGACGGCGTTTTGCAAAAAACGTTGAGCAGTTTCGTAACGCTCACCTTTGAAACGCAACAAACCTAAATTAAAAAATAATGCTGGATGTTTAAAGCCTGCACTTAACGCGCCTTCCATTTCTTCTGCGGCTTGTGCTTCATTGCCTTTGGATTGTGAATCAATGGCTTGCCCCAAATGCAAAATCACTTTCGTTTGTTCCGCATTCTGCATAGACATTCCGCCAGTGCCTTTCATAATGGCAGAAAGTCCGCGCCGTTCTTGCGCGGCAGGGGATTCATCTGAGTATTCAAATAACAATTCCGCAAGTTGAGTCAATGCTTTTTGGCGGGCTTCAGCAATCGGGTCAAGCCCAGAGGCAGTTTTTTGAGGCTTTTGCAATTGCATCACTTGCGCCATGCGAATCGGACCTGTTCCACCTTTGCCACGAATCGGTCTGGGGAGTAGTTGTCCATTTTTCAATAAAGTTTGCGCTTGTTTTACTTCGGGGCTATTTGGCAAAAGAGATAAGGCTTTTTGTACCATCTCTTGCGTTTTTTCCATATTGCCTGCGCGTTGAATAATGCTAGCGATGGCAAGATATTCCGTCACTGCTTGTTGAGCATGACCCAAACGCTCATGTACTTGTGCGAGGCGTGAATGGGCAATTGCATTTTCAGGGTTAATGCTGGTAACGTGTACCCAGTTTTCTAAGGCTTTTTCAGTGTCACGTTGTTTGAGATATAAATCGCCAGCCTTAATTCTAAAATCCATGGCGGCTTTCAAGTCACCGACGCGCTCTGAAAGTTGCGCCACTTTTTCCATTGAAACAGGGTCATCTGGCGAAATTTCAACGGCGCGTTTGTAGATTTGCAAGGCTTCATCTACTTGATTTAATTGATACAACGCCAAG
>JAEURH010000167.1 GCA_016789365.1 Anaerolineales bacterium | reverse complement strand
ACATTCTCTTTCAAACCAAACAATGGGTCAGTAGTAGAGCCAATTGCGGCACTTGCCAACACTTTGATGGTATGTTGGAAGGACGAAGCAGACAGGAAAGAGTCAGTGCTGAGTGAGGCTTTGGTAACACCGAGTAACACTTCACTAAAACGAGCAGGTTGTTTTGCTTCGGCAATCAATTTTTCATTGACGCGGCGCATTTCAAGTCTATCAACCACATCGCCGGGTAAGTATTTGGTATCGCCTGGGCGAGTCACTTGTACTTTGCTCAACATTTTGCGGGTAATGACTTCAAAATGTTTATCGTGAATGTTTTGACCTTGTGAACGATACACTTTTTGTACTTCGGTCATCAAATACATTTGGCAGGCTTCGCGTCCTTGAATTTTTAAGATGCGATGCGGGTTGAGTGAACCTTCTGTTAAAGGTGTGCCTGCTTCAACATGTGCGCCGTCACGAACTAACAAGCGGGATGTATTCGGTACATCCAAAATTACTTCTTCGCGTTGTTCGTAAGAGACGATAATTTTGCGGTCTTTCTTTTCTACTGCCACACGCCCAGCATGTTGTGCCACGATGGTTGCTTTTTCTTTGGTGGCTAGTACTTCGCCTGCTTGTACTTCGGCTTCATCTTTGACGGCGAATTTCCAATCTTCTGGAATGGCATATTCATCGTGAATCATTTCGGCATGTTCAATGTGAACTTCGCGCATGTCGGCATATTTTTCGGATTGTAAAATACGAACCACGCCATTAATTTCTGCAACGACCGCTTCACCTTTCGGCATTTTGCGGGCTTCAAAGATTTCTTCTACACGCGGCAAACCAGTTGTGATGTCTGCGCTGGTTGCGGCGACACCACCTGTATGGAATGTACGAAGCGTCAATTGTGTACCAGGCTCGCCGATAGATTGAGCCGCGACAATACCAACTGCGGCACCGAGGTCAACCATTTCGCCACGTCCTAAATCAATGCCGTAACATTTGGCACAAATTCCATGGTCAAGTTCACAAGTGAGCGGTGAACGGACTTTTACTTCTGCAATGCCGGCTTCTGCAATTTTGCGAGCCATTTCATGGGTAATCACATCATCAAACTCAGCCAGTACTTCGCCAGTTTTTGGGTGAACAATTTTTTCTGCGGCGAGGCGGCTATACATACGAGTCTGCATAGATTGACCAGCAATGTCATCGGCTTTGCGAATCCAAATGCCATCATGTGTGCCACAATCATGTTCATTGATGATGATGTCTTGGGCAATATCCACCAAGCGACGGGTTAAGTAACCAGCATCGGCTGTACGAAGCGCGGTATCTGCTAAACCTTTACGCGCACCGTGTGTTGAAATGAAATATTCTTGTGCGGTTAAGCCTTCGCGGAAGTTTGAACGAATCGGCATGGGGATAATACGACCTGATGGGTCTGCCATCAAACCGCGCATACCGGCTAATTGTGAAATGGTTGAGAAACCACCTTTGGTTGCGCCAGAGGTTGCCATAGTAGATAAGTTACCATCTGGGTCCATGTGCTTCTTGACCGCATCACCTACTTTTTCAGTTGTTTCTTGCCAAATTTGAATTTCGCGTTCGTTCTTTTCTTGTTCGGTTAACAAACCGCGACGGAAATCTCGCAAGACAACTTCTACTGCTTTCAAGGCTTCGTCAATAATTGGTTTGCGTTCCGGTGGAATGGTAATGTCGGCAACGGCTAAGGTAGTACCCGATTTCATAGCATATTCAAAACCAATGGTCTTGACTGCATCGGCAACATTGGTGGTCACTTCTTGACCACACAATTCATATACTTCGGCGATTAAATCTTTCACGCCGCCTTTATCAAGTTTTTTGTTTACAAATTGCACTTGTTCTGGCAACACTCGATTAAACACCACACGTCCAACGGTTGTGTCAATCATGCGAGTTTGTGGTTCTTTCAAGCGCACGTTTTTATCATCGTACCAAGTCGTCACACGCAATTTAATTTCACTATGAATTTCAACTTGGTCGAGCGCATAAGCGAGTTCTACTTCATCCATATCACCAAAGATGCGTCCGTCACCTTTATGTGCGGCGGCTTGTGGCATGGTCAAGTAGTACACACCTAGCACCATGTCTTTCGATGGGGAAATGATGGGTTCTCCATCCGCAGGCTTGAGCAAGTTCTTTGAAGCGAGCATTAAATCACGCGCTTCTTTAACTGCTTTTTGTGAAAGCGGAACATGCACAGCCATTTGGTCACCGTCAAAATCTGCATTGAAAGCGGTTGTTACCAATGGATGTAATTGAATAGCAGAACCTTCAATCAAAATCGGTTCAAAGGCTTGGATGCCTAAACGATGCAACGTAGGAGCGCGATTTAACAAAACGGGTCGGTCGCCAATTACGCCTTCTAACGCTTCCCAAACTTCGGGACGGTTGCGTTCAATTAACCTACGAGCGCCTTTTACATTTGCGGCATATCCGTTCAAGACCAAGCGAGCAATCACAAATGGACGATATAACTCAAGTGCCATGCTCTTGGGCAAACCGCATTGATTTAATTTCAATTGTGGACCTACCACAATTACAGAACGACCAGAATAATCCACACGTTTACCGAGCAAGTTACGGCGGAAGCGACCTTTCTTGCCTTTGAGCATATCACTCAAAGATTTCAATTCGCGTCGTCCGCGGCGAGATAATGCTTTGCCGCGTTGCGAGTTATCAATCAAACTATCAACCGCTTCTTGCAACATACGCTTCTCGTTGCGGATGATGACATCTGGTGCACCAAGTTCGAGCAATCGCTTCAAGCGGTTGTTACGATTAATCACACGGCGATATAAATCATTTAAGTCAGAGGTTGCAAAGCGACCACCATCCAATTGCACCATCGGGCGCAAGTCTGGAGGGATGACTGGTAATACAGTCAAAATCATCCATGCTGGGCTATTGCCAGAACGGCGGAAGGCTTCCACAACTTTCAAACGAGTTGTGGCTTTCTTACGTTTTTGTTTACTTTTTGTCGTGCGAACTTCATGCCATAATTCTTCAGAGAGTTTATCAAGGTCAAGGCGTTCGAGAATGTCATAAAACGCTTCGGCACCCATATCAGCGCGGAAGACTTGTCCCCAACGTTGTTTCAATTCACGGTATCGAATTTCACTGATGAATGTAAACGGACGTAATTCCAACAATTCATCACGCAGGCGGGATGAATTATTAGAAGAAGCAGAAGTTTGCGTATCTAATTCATTTCGCAAAGATTCCATTTCCAAATCTGCATTGGCTTTAATGACACCGCTTTGTTTTTTTAATTCTTCAATTTCTTCGGCGCGTTTATCTTTTAATTCATTTTCAATGGCTTCAAGTTGCTTTTGCACATTCTTTTGAATCAAAGTGATGTGCTTGCTGGCAACTTTATCGCCGGCATCAATAATCTTTTCGCCAGTTTGTTCAAAGACAATGGTTTTCTTTGCCGCTTCACCCATTTGGTCTTGAAGTTGTTTCTCCAACTTCTGACCTTCCTTAATCACAGGGTCAAGTTGTTCGGCGATACCTTCATCATAACCTTGTTCGAGGGTTGCTTGCTTTTGCTTAAGTTCAGCAATTTTTTGGTCACGTTTTTGTTTAATTTCTACAATGCGGGCATTGATGCCAGAAGCCTGTTCACGTTCAGAAACTGTGATTTCATCTTCGAGGCGTTGCAAAGCCTTCTTACGGGCTTCTTCATCTACATAAGTGACGATATATTGAGCAAAATACAGCACACGGTCAAGATTGCGGCGTGAAATATCCAACAACATACCCAT
>JAEURH010000166.1 GCA_016789365.1 Anaerolineales bacterium | reverse complement strand
GATGAAATGACTACTTCACCATCACTTGGCACACCGAGATGCGAACCAACACATGGACCACAGCCCGAGGTGATAAATGTTGCACCTGCATTCGATAAAATTTCTATCGTGCCATCTTTCAATGCTTCATTGAAAACTTTTTTAGAAGCAGGTGCAATTACCAAGCGGACTTCATCACAAAGTTTTTTCCCTTTCAACACTTGAGCGGCGGAATGTAAATCTTCAAGTCTAGTATTCGTGCATGAACCGATAAAAGCATAATGAATTTTTGTGCCAAGCACTTCATCAATGGCAACTACATTTTCAGGTGAGTGTGGTTTTGCAATTTGCGGACGCAGTGCTGAAACATCAAAATTAAATTCATGTACATATTCTGCATCTTTATCTGGTGTGATGGCTTCAAATGGATACCAAAGTTGTAAACCTGTTGCATCTACTAAGCCAGTCTTTGCGCCCATTTCAGAACTCATGTTAGCAAGTACCATGCGGCTGGCAAGTGTCATATCTTTTATTGTCTCGCCAGTAAATTCAACTGCTTGATAATTCGCGCCTTCTGAACCAAGTTGTTTGACTAAAAATAAAATTAAATCTTTGGCACTTACATTTTTTCCCAATTCACCATTCAAAATTATTTTTATGGTCTTTGGAACTTTCAACCAAGTTTTGCCTGTCAACATGGTGGCGGCTAAATCGGTTGAGCCAACGCCAATTCCAAAAGCATTGATTGCGCCATAAGTAGGCGTGTGTGAATCAGCACCGAGAAATAAATCATTAGGCTTGACATGTGCATTCTCAATCATCAACTGATGACAAATCCCTTCGCCAATGTCATACAACTTGCATCCCATTTCGGATGAAAAATCACGCATTAACTTATGTAGATTTGCCACCGCTTCATTTGGCGCGGGGGAGGCATGGTCAATGACCAATGAAACTTTTTCTTTATCCCAAACTTTTTTACCGCCCATAGCACGGAATGCTTTGATAGCAAATGGTGAAGTTGCATCTGTCGCCATCACGCCATCTACTTTAACAATAGCAATATCACCTGCTTTGACAGGTTTGTTTGCATGTTGGGAGATGATTTTTTCAGAGATAGTTTGATTCATAATTTAGTGAGTAGAAAGTGGAAAGTGTTAAATACTTTCTACTTTCTACTTTCCAGTGATAACTTGTGCATTTTTGCGGGTAACTCTTTACCTAAAAATTCTTCCATTCGTCTTGATAACGCGCCAATCTTATTAACATCAATGCCTGTTTCAATACCCATTTCGTGCAACATATTGGCGGTATCTTCTGTGGCGATATTTCCTTTAGCAGTTTGAATAAATGGACAACCACCTAAACCACCAAAAGAAGTATCAAATGCGGTGATGCCAGATTTCAAAGCGGATAATAAATTTGCTAAACCTTGTCCGCGTGTGTCGTGCAGATGAAGGACAACAGGCACATTGCCTGCTAATGGCAATATCTCTTGCACGACTCTTCGTATCAATTGCGGATTTCCTAAACCAGCAGAATCAGCCAGTGATAACTCGTCAATGCTCATAGATAAAAATCTTTTGGACATGCTAATTACTTTACTGACTTCAATTTTTCCTTCATAAGCACATCCAAATGCAACTTGCACACCCGCACGGACTTTCATATTATGTTCGCGTGCTTTTTTGACCATCATTTCCATTTCAATCATGCCATCTTCAATGGTAGTATTTGCGTTTTTCTTTGCAAGTGTTTCAGAGGCTGGCACACCCATATCAATTTTTTTAATGCCTGCTTCAGCGGCACGTTCTAAGCCTTTAAGATTAAGTACCAGTGCAGAAAATGTCACAGAATCAGAAACAGGCAGAAGCGAAGAAAGAAGCGCGGCATCCGCCATTTGGGGCACAATTTTTGGATTCACAAATGAGGTCACTTGAATCTCTTTGAGTCCCGCATCTATCAAACCCTTTACATATTCAAGTTTCATTTCGGTTGGAATAAATTTTTCTTCGCGTTGAATTCCATCACGCAAACCAACTTCAACTAAATTCACTTCACTTGGAACGGTAGGAACTTGAAGCGCTTCACTGCGCCGCCATAAACGGTTGTGATACAAAAGCGGTGTATCAAGTTCGGATACAGAAATATCTTTTACTTCACCAACAAAAATTGTATGGTCACCACCATCATACATATTCCAAACTTTGCAATCAATCCATGCTAATGAATCAGGCAACAATGGACTACCCGTTACAGCAGTGTGTGTTTGCAAACCTTCAAACCGATTTTTTATTTCAGGTTTCATACCTGCGAAACGCATTCCAATTTCAAGTTGACGTGCAGACAAAACATTGACTGCAAAAAATCCGCTTTCAGCAATGACGTTATGCGTAAATAATTTTTTATCAAGTGAAACAAGCACCAACGCAGGGTTTACACTTAAACTTGTAAATGAACTAGCAGTGATACCAATTGGCGCGTCACCATGTTTAGTAGTGACAACTGTCACACCAGATGCGAACTGTCCCATTGCGCGTTTGAAAGTAGTAAGGTCGAAAGTCATAAGTTAGTTACTCATAGTTGTAATTAGTAATTACTAATTATTTTTATTTAAATAAATTTCGTTTGTTAAATCCTGCTGTCATAAAACGCATAAAAACTTTTGGCGTAGTAAGCCATGCAACTTTTTTGCCATCTTTATTTTCTAAAATTTTTTCTGCTAAATATGGCGTCACAGTTTCTACTTTATCGCCAAGAATGTTGAAAAACTTTTTTGCTCGTTCAAATTTTTCTGGCATTCCTTCATAATCTTTAATCAATAAATCTGTGACCACAATACCCGGGCTTAATAAACAAACTTGCACAGACGTATTTTTTGTTTCAAGTTGCAAACTTTTTGTAAAATAATTCAAGGCACGTTTTGTACTTCCATACACAGCAAGCCCATCCGCAATGCGACCATCACTGCCTAAACCTTCCATGTTGTACAGTTGCCCGCCGCCTTGTTTGAGCATTTCATTAATCACAATTTGTGACGAATACATCACGCCTAACAAATTTGTATCCACTACTTCTTTCATGCGTTCAACAGGTTGTTCCCAAAACATTTTGCGAATCATACTCAAACCAGCATTATTAATCCAAACATCCACTCGCCCAAACTTTGATTTTGCAAAATCAAATAATTTTTGATTGTCTTCATAATTTGATATATCACATGCAAAGCCTGCGATATTTTCTTTTGGATATTTAGATGCAAATTCCGCTTCCACTTTCTGGACGTCAGCCTGTTTTCTGCTATTGATAACGACTCTACACCCACGCTTGAGAAATTCCTGCGCGAGTCCGTAGCCGATTCCTTTTGTTGAACCTGTGATGACGATTACTTTGCTCATGCTTCCTTCCAATTCAAGACACCGAAAGTTGTATATTGCAATTTATCTGATTTGTAAATTTGCCAGACAACACTCATGGTGAAGTTATCATCAATTAAAAATTCTCGCCCCTTTATCTTCAATGACTCGCCATAAAAATGTTGTGACGTATATAAAGCACGCCCGTAGCCAAAACTATTTCCGAACAAATCAGGTCCTTCAAAGAAATGACGATTTGCATTGCGATAACGATTGAACTTATATTTTTTATCAAACACACCACTGACATTTATGTTCATTTCAGCGCGTAACAAATCAATCGGTTTGTATTCAATGCTGACTTGATTGACACCAATCTTTTCTTGGTCTGCACCATAGACGAGCATTTCACCTGTCCATGTGCCAGATTTTTTTGGAAGGGAGGATGTGTGGGTTACGCCCAT
>JAEURH010000165.1:3771-4057 GCA_016789365.1 Anaerolineales bacterium | reverse complement strand
GAATTGGAAGATAGCAAAGCCAATTACATTGGTCGTTTGCCACTTTCTTTAGAATCAAATGGTGGCGTGGTGAGTGCGATATTAAATATTCATCGTTATGAATTGGGCATGGATTATTATCAACGCTACGAAAGTTTGGTGCGCAGTGTGACTCGTGATGATGTAGTTGAAGTTGCCAGAAAATATATTGACCCAAGTCGTTTGGTGATTGCGACGGCGGGACCGTAGCCATGTCATTGCGAGGGCTGATGGTCGAGTATTGAAGCATATCGAGATCCAGCCCGAA
>JAEURH010000165.1:0-3761 GCA_016789365.1 Anaerolineales bacterium | reverse complement strand
CTACTACAATGTTGGAGATTGCTTCGCCGCAAAGAACAAGAGCGCGACTCGCAACGACATAACAAATGATATGAACTTACGAACCGGTGTTGACCTTATCGAAATATCTCGCGTACGTGATGCGATTGAACGTCATGGCGAGCGATTTTTGGCGCGCATGTTTACTGAAAATGAACAACGTGAATGTGGGGGGAGAGTCTGGTCGCTTGCGGCACGTTTTGCGGCGAAAGAAGCGACATCAAAAGCATTAGGGTTGGGTATTGGTGATGTGCGTTGGTTAGATATTGAAATCCGTTCTGATGAAAATAAAGCACCCTATATTGTTCTGCATGGTGAAGGCGATAGAATTGCAAAACAAAAAGGCTTATCGAATTGGGCTGTGAGTTTAAGTCACACTGAAGAACATGCTATGGCGTTTGTGGTGGCGATGGGGTAAAGAATAGTACGAAAATAAATTCTTGTTTATGTTGAAAAAAATCAAAATTTTCTACTAGTGTAATTTACTTGTAATATTTATTTAGTTGGCTCTTCCTACAGGATAGTTCAGTGAAAACAAAAACCGTATTACGTCACTACTTCTTGATTATCGTTATGACTATGTTGAATGCTTGTGAGCCAAATACAATACCTTCACACCAAACTTCGGAAGTAAATGTCACAAACCCAACACAAACATTTATTCCCGACACATCCCCGACTACAATTCCGCATATAGTAATACTAACGCCAGAAATAAATACCCGTCTTCCCATTTGTACATTCCCACTACAACAAACGGCGATAGTAGAGTCACCTCCAGAAAAGTACACTTTTGACGAGCCAAAAGTCGTATTCACCGATGAGCTGCAACCTGAAATTGTAGATTGGTTACCAGATAGTCAAAATGTAATTATCATGCCCAAGACATTGATTGACCTTGGACTTAATGGATATGAAGAAACCATTGAATTGTTTAACCCTGAGACCCAGGAAACTCAGATATATGCAATTCGTAGAGACGGTGAAGGAATGCCTGCTTGGAATCCAGAATTGAATGCAATTATATATCCCAATACAAAGATAATTGTGAATGATACAGATATATTAAAGTCCAAATTTTTTTCTCAACTTAAAATAAGTTACGGAAACCCCAATGCAACACAATTGCTTGCTGATGATTTGTTAGCACATTCGATTACAGTTAAACCTGATGGTAGTCAAATTGTTTACTATAAAAATGATAAAGAACTGGTGAATAAATTTTTTAGTCGAACAATATTTGATGGTTCATTGCAGGTAGAGAAGTTGATTTCTGTCAATTTCGTGCAGAACGAAATCTATTCCGTTAATACATATGAAACGGTATGGCGGCTGGGTACTTCTCAAATGTTCTTTTATAGTACGGTAAGTCCCACTGACCAGACTATTCTATTCGATATTAATTATGGACAACCACCTTGTACAATTAGTTTTAATGGATGGGTTTATTATGCACGCTGGAGTCCAAATGGCAGATATTTGGCAGTAATAAAATCAGCAAGTTCTCACAATTCATTATGGGCAGATTTTAATTTGAGCGTATTGGATGGTCTAACGGGAAACTTTTATAACATAGACTCAAAGAAGGTGGGACCTATTGAGATGAAAGATTGTTGTAGGCACATTATTGGCGATTTTTCATGGGCACCTGATAATCGTCATTTAATTGTAAAAGGAACAGCCACATTTACTGGCAGCAGCGTGCCAAAATCTGTTGATAAACTTTACTTAGTTGATTTTATTTCAGGAGATGTTGTTGAAATTTTTCCTTCGCATGAATTTTATATTGGTTGGTGGGGGACTGGGTTAGCATGGTCACCTGATGGATTAAAGTTGCTGGCTAATTGCCCAACTGAGGAACAGGGAAGATTATGTTTAATTTCTGTTGAGAGAACTATTAAACCTTAAGTTTATGGATAGCGTCTTGACTAAATAATAAAACTCCCGTGTGCCAGTTACACGGGAGTTTGCAAGAGATGTAGGAATGGCGAACTACATCTCAATTTGCCTTTTGGTCTTCAACACCAACCCAGAAATGTCCGGGCATAATCGGGCGGTAGGGTCGCACAATTAATTTTCCAAATTCAAATTGTTTTTGATTCGTTTCCAACATGCTCGGATGCACCAAACATAAATCAGGTTTGCGCCCAAACTTTTTGAAATAATATTCCATTGCTTTTTGAATCTTCACGCTCAAAGTTGTCTTGGGGTCATTGTCAAACCATAAAAGTCCAGTGTGCATAAGAAAATCCTTTCGTTAAAGGGTGCGTCGCACTTTGTTTAGCAAGATTAATTTGAAGATAATAATCATTTGCTAGCAAAATATATTTGAGATGAGAAGTGCGACGCACTATATAGTTGGCGCATAAAAGCCCAACAACTTATCATTCTCACGCATGGCAAATTGATTTAAATCTGCAAGTGAAGCATTGCGGTCGCCAGTTAATAAATAGGCATCGTCAGAATTTTGAACACGCGCAAATAAACGTGTATGGAAAAACTCCAACCATTCTTTGAGATGAGAAGCCCGCTTCGCATTTAAGGTGATAAATGTCCAAACGCGGCGGCTGGTTCCACGCAGAAGCAACCAGCGCAAATTTTGTGTGGCTTGTTCATCAAGTTTGGTCATCGCTTCTAAGTCATCAATCAATAACAATACTGATTGTTGCTCACCTTTGTTGCGATGTGCCCAAGTCACTAATGATTCTAATAATTCTTTGGTGTTGTAATCTCCAGTTTGATATAAAAAGTTATTGTTTTGGTCTTTATAAAAATTTTTCCATTCATCTGGATATTGAGTCACGACGGCATATTGCACTTCATCTTGTGCATAAGTCAAATCCACTGCGCGGGCGATGGTTTGCAAAAGCAATGTTTTGTCACTTTTTTCATCGCCAATGATGAGAATGGGTCCAGTAACAGGGTCGCTAAGGTTGAGTAAAACGGGCAATCCATCTTCGGCAATGCCGAGGAAGAGGGCATTTTGGGGAAGCGGGGAGATGTCAGCCAAGACAGATGCCAAAGTTGGGGTAACAATTGTCGGCGCGGTTGGAGGCGTGTTTGTATCTGCTTGCTTTTCTTGTGCAAGTTCTGTTAGGGCTTCCATCATTAAGTCGAAATTCTTGAAATTATCCATATTAGAACACTTGTTCTAATAATATACCAATTGTTTTGAAATGTCAAGTGTCAGTTTATCTTCATCGTGTTAAGTTCATTGCTATACGCTTTGTATTGACGTTCTGAATTGTTTTGGTATAATCTGCCTGCTTAATTACTCGCCGATGTAGCTCAGTTGGTAGAGCACCCGCCTTGTAAGCGGGCGGTCACGAGTTCGAGTCTCGTCATCGGCTCTGTGATTGCCAAAAGAGTGAATTGGTAATCAATTAACAATTTATTGAGGGCAGTTACCCAAGTGGCCAAAGGGGACTGACTGTAAATCAGTTGTCAGAAGACTTCGAAGGTTCGAATCCTTCACTGCCCACAAGTGCCAATTTGAGTTGGTACTCCTACATATAAATGTAGGGAACAGCATGTCTGCCCTCATAGCTCAGCTGGTAGAGCACACCCTTGGTAAGGGTGAGGTCACGAGTTCAAGTCTCGTTGAGGGCTCAATTGCTGAAAAGCATTCTTGATATATATTTAAAGGAGATTGGAAAATGGCAAAAGGAAAATTTGACAGAAGCAAGCCGCATCTGAACGTGGGAACGATGGGACACATCGACCACGGCAAGACAACATTAACA
>JAEURH010000164.1:2956-4172 GCA_016789365.1 Anaerolineales bacterium | reverse complement strand
GAGATGGCGGATAAAACGTAAAGCGGAATAGAAAGTAATTCGAGCGCGAGGAAAACGATGATGAGGTCGGTGGCTTGCGCCATGAGCATCATGCCTGTGAGGCTGAATAATAGCAATGTGTAATATTCGCCTCTTTGCATGTTCATACGGTTGTTGTAACCGTAAGCGAGTGCTATCCCAAACAAACCGCTGACGAGTAACAAGATGTTTGCAAAGGTGGAGAAGCCATCTAGTGCAACCATGTTGTTGAAGCCTTTGCCTGTAATGCCAACTTGTGTGACGGTGTAACCTAATGTGACGGCAATGCCTAATGCTGAAAGCATAGCCGTGATGCTTTTGCGATTCTTCGGAATGAATAAATCAACGAGCAAAAGTACACACGTCCAAACGGTGAGGATAATGTACGGAAACAGCGTGTAGAAATCAGTAAATGTAGGCAGTGTCATGGTTATAACGGCAATGCAGATAACAGTTTTTCAACGGCAGGAGCGAGGATGTCGAAAAATGGTTTGGGATATAAGCCAATCCAGAACATGAAAACAATGAGCGGAATCATGGTGATAATTTCGCGCCAGTTAAGGTCTTTAAGTTCGTGGTGATGTGTGATTTCGCCAGCGGGTCCCATAAACATTCTTTGGAACATGTAAAGAATGTAAACCGCCGCCATAATCACACCGAGGGCGGAAATGCCTGCATACCAAGGATTGCCGATTGCTTTGGAACCAAATGCGCCAAGCAAAATGGTGAACTCACCAACGAAGCCATTGAGACCAGGCAAACCCATTGACGATAAAGCAGAGATTAACATGAACACACCAAAGATGGGTGTAATCTTCCACAACCCGCCATAGACTTTAATTTCGCGGGTATGTGTTTGTTCATAAATCATACCGATAAGCAAGAATAATGCGCCTGTGCTAATACCGTGATTTATCATTTGCAAAATTGAACCAGCCACGCCTTCTGGATTTAAGGCGAATAAACCAATCATCACAAAGCCTAAGTGACTGACAGAAGAATAAGCGACTAATTTTTTCACATCGGCTTGCGCATACGAAACCCACGCGCCATAAATAATGCCGATGGTGGCAAAGAGTGCAATCCATGGAGCGGCTTGGACAGTAGCATCTGGAAACAATGGAATGTTGAAGCGGATAAATCCATAAGTACCCATTTTCAACAACACACCTGCCAAAATCACAGAGCCAGCAGTTGG
>JAEURH010000164.1:0-2946 GCA_016789365.1 Anaerolineales bacterium | reverse complement strand
GGAATGTTGAAGCGGATAAATCCATAAGTACCCATTTTCAACAACACACCTGCCAAAATCACAGAGCCAGCAGTTGGGGCTTCAACGTGTGCATCTGGAAGCCATGAATGGACGGGCCACATCGGCACTTTGATTGCAAATGCAATTGTGAAGGCAAGGAATAACCAAATTTGAATGTTGGCAGGGATGTTGCCTTTTTCAATTAATTCTGGTACGGAGAAAGTATTTCCATAAATGCCAAGCCATAAAATAGCGAGCAACATCAAGATAGAGCCAGCCATTGTGTAGAGGAAGAATTTAATCGCGGCATATACACGGCGAGGTCCGCCCCAAATACCGATGATGAAATACATCGGCACGAGTGTAAATTCCCAGAAGATGTAAAACAGGAATAAATCTTGTGCGAGGAATACACCGGTCATACCAACTTCTAGTAAGAGGAAGAACACCATAAAATCTTTAACGCGGTCTTCAATGGCTGACCATGTGCACAGAATGGAAATAGCAGTTAAGACAGTCGTCATTAACACTAACAAAATGCTCAACCCATCTACGGCGAGATAATAATAAATATTAAACCTTGCTACGTTAATCCACGAGTATTTGGCTTCGAGTTGCAGGTTGGGATTTGCCGAATCAAACATTGAAAAGACCCACAGCGAAATGCCAATGGTAATCAATGATGTTCCCAACGCAACCCAACGGATGGCATTTTTTTGCTCGGCGTTCATAAAAAGAATCACCAGCACGCCCAACAATGGGAAGAATGTGAGTAGTGTAAGCGGTTGTAAAATAAATTCCATGTTTCGTCCTTGTTACCCTCACCCCTTGCCCCTCTCCCAAATGGGAGAGGGGTTGGGGTGAGGGAATTTTCTATTTGAAAATTAAATATCCTAAAATCAAAACTACACCTAATAAAACCGAAAGTGCATACGAACGCACAAAGCCATTTTGAATTTTTCGTACATTGGCAGAAATCCAATTCGATACGTCAGCCCAACTGTTGAAGAAGCGGTCAATACCTTTTTGGTCAGCATATTGATTCAAGGCAATTTGCCCAATCCAGTTATAACTGCCGACGATAACCGTATCATGCACAAAGTCATGCCAGAAGCGCCAATCAATTACATCCGCAAGAAAAGCACCAAATCGTTTGAATGGTTGGCGAATCAAGGCGTTATAAATTTCATCCACATACCATTTATTTTCCATGCCAGTAAAAATAAAACCGAGTGGCTTTTTCAACGGGTCAAGTTGATTGGCTTTCTTCAACGGGTTGCGTCCATAAATTAACCATGAAATCAAAATTGCAATCAACGCCAAGATAGTGGATGTAATTGCAACAGGTAAATCAAAGGGTGGATATTCAACATGACCTAATGTGTATTCAAGCCAATGACCTAATTGATGGAAACCTTTGAACGGAAGATTTAACGCGCCTCCTGCTACGCTCAAAATTGCCAGCACGACGAGAGGTATGGTCATTACCTTGGGGCTTTCTTCGGCGTGTTTGGAAGCGTCAGTTCTGGCTTCACCGAAAAAGACCATCCAAATTTGTCTGCCCATATAAAAGGCAGTGAAGAACGCGGCGACCGTCAATAACCAATACACGGTTTGATTATGTAAACTTGCATCGAGCAAAATTTCATCTTTAGACCAAAAGCCTGCAAATGGGAAAATACCTGCTAATGCAATTGTTCCAATGAGGTACAACCAAAAAGTAACTGGCATTGTCTTTCTCATGCCACCCATGTTACGCATATCGCCTGGGTCAAAGGCTTCAGCATGGTCATCATCATGTCCATGCGCATCATGCGACTTATCTTTCTTCTTTCCTTCTTTCTTCTTTTTCTTATTATGCTTATCATCATGTTCGTGATGTGCATGAGCATGATGTCCGCGCTCAACGCCTAAAATGACAGAACCTGCTGAAAGGAATAATAAAGCTTTGAAGAAAGCATGTGTAATCAAATGGAACATACCTGCTACATAGGCACCCATACCAACTGCGGCAACCATGAAACCAAGTTGTGAAATCGTTGAGTAAGCCAATACTTTCTTAATATCATATTGACCAACTGCAATTGTGGCGGCAAATAAAGCAGTGACTGCACCTACAAGTGCAACAATATTTTGAGCTTCGTGAACTAAATCATATAAAGGAAATGAACGAGTGATTAAGTAAACGCCAGCAGTAACCATTGTGGCGGCATGAATTAAAGCAGAAACTGGAGTCGGACCTGCCATCGCGTCTGGTAGCCAAACATACAATGGAATTTGTGCTGATTTACCAGCCACACCAACAAGCATAAATAAGGTAATGGCTACAATAATTCCGGGCGGAGCATTCTTTGCGGCTTCAAAGACATTATCAAATTGAAAACTATTTCCTAAATGCCAGAACATCAAAAAGCCTGCGATTAAGAAGCCAAAGTCACCAATACGGTTGACGATGAATGCTTTTTTCGCGGCATCTGAATTTGCCCATGAAGGTCGAGCGAGTGTATCCATTTCAAACCAAAAGCCGATGAGAAGAAATGAACACAAACCTACACCTTCCCAGCCGACGAATAACATTAAGTATGAGTCGCCGGAGACAAGCACCATCATCGAAGCAAGAAACAGGTTGAGGTAAATAAAGAAGCGTGTAAATCTATCTTCTTGATGTTTGTAACGTACATCCTCGTGCATGTATCCGATGGCGTAGATGTGAATCAATGTGCCAACACCAGAGACGACTAACATCATCGTAGCGGATAGTGAATCAATGCGGAACGTCCAATCGAGTTGGAGATTGCCGATATGAATCCATGGCGCGAGTTGCCAGCGCATCACTTCGCCGTGATTGATGGAGACAGAATATGCCAACAAAACGGAGACGATGAATGTTGCGCCCGCCGCAATGCTAGCGACTGTGCCAACTTGATTTTCGCTCATGCGTTTGCC
>JAEURH010000163.1 GCA_016789365.1 Anaerolineales bacterium | reverse complement strand
GCGCTTCTAATCTTACAATTTTTTTTTAATTTATTAAGCGCGACGCACCCTCGACTCAATATATTCTTCAATTTCTTTTTTTTGATTTGGATGAAACCACTTAATCGATTCATCTGACTCTTTGAACCAATTCGATTGCCTTCTGACAAAAATTCTTGTTGTGCGCCTCATCTCGACTTTTGCCTGTTCAATGCTCATGTGACCTTGTACTACACTGACACATTCTCTGTATCCAATAGCCGACATGCTTGGCAAAGTGGGTGAGTAACCTTTATTTAACAAACCTTTCACTTCATCAACGAGTCCATTTGCAAACATTGATTCAATTCTTTCATCTACGCGTTTATACAATTCTTCTCGTGGGCGAGTCAATCCGATAGAAATTAAATGATAAGGCGATTCGCCTTTGCTTCTTTGTTCAGAAAACTTTTTTCCCGTTGTAAAAATAACTTCCAAAGCCCGAATTGTTCTTCGATAATTTCGAGCATCAATTTTTTCAGCCGCTTCTGCATCAATGCCTTTTAGTTTTGCGTATAGCCACTCTTTCCCTCTTTCTTCTTTCATCTTTTCAAGAACATTTCTCAATTGTTCATTTGGTGTCACTTCTGGCGGCGTCCAACCTTCTGTCACTGCACGAACATATTGACCTGTCCCACCAACTAAAAAGGGCAGTTTGTTTCTTTTATAAATATTTTCAATAATATCTGTTGCTTTTTTTTGAAAGACAGCCAAACTCAAAGTTTCATCAGGATTGACAATATCAATTAAGTGATGAGGCACGCGAGATAATTCTTCTTTGGAAGGTTTTGCAGTTCCTACATCCATGCCTTTGTAAAAGAGACGTGAATCTGCCGAAATAATTTCCCCGTTAAATGTTTCAGCGAGTTTAATAGCAAGTTCTGTTTTGCCAACAGCAGTTGCTCCGACGATGAGAATTAGAGGAGGTTTTGACATTTATATACGAATGACCCTGTAGGGGTTAAATGATTATAGATTTTGAATTTTCATATCCATAACCCCGAAGGGGTGGCAGAAGGTTTAAGAACTATGTCATCCCTTCGGGATTTTATCTCTCCAATGCACATTCGGCGGGATTATTTGGGTCGTAATAGACAGTCACTTTTGCGCCAATCGGATATTTATCTACTGTCTTTTGTGCTTGACTAGCGATATTCACTTTTAGGAATTTATCACCAACGCGGACGGTTTGGCTTTGATAGGTTTTTCCGTTTACTTCATATTGATAGACAATGACAGGATAGACTGATGAACCGCCTGAACTAGAATGACTCGTTTGTACGGATGACATCATAATCGTCCCTGTGGTGCTCCCCCAATTTTGTGAATCTTGTCTTTGTGCCATGCTTTGTTGATTGCGTTTGTATAGGTAATATCCAATACCGCCGATGATGAGAATGGGTAAGATGATTGCACAGGCTGAACCAGCAATTGAGACTAAAATCATAATGCCTGAAAAAATGAGGGTGAATATTTCCATTTGGTGACTCCTTGTATCAGGTTAAAAAATAAGCCTCAAAGTGGCTGGCAGGTTGAGGTCAAGAAAGAGGCGTGAATCCTAAAATTGAGAGCATATCAATATGATTTTTTAATTAAGATTCTGGTAAACTTTTATTATCATTATTTTATCACCAAGGACTTTCTTATGATTAATTGGCAGGAATTGACGATTGATACGTTTGTTCAACGATTGAAGGAGTCGTATCAACGAACGTATGGGGATATCAACCCTGAGTTTGGGCGAATTGTGGCTTGGTCTGGAAGATTGTCTTTGGAAAACATTGCTAATTCGGATGCGTTGTATCACGATATTGACCATACGATTATGGTTTCGCTGGCGGGGTTGTCCATTATTGAAGGCAAGCATTTGCGCGAAGGTGGGGTGACGCCGCGTGATTGGATGCACTTTATGATTGCGGTGTTATGCCATGATATTGGTTATGTAAAAGGTGTTTGTAAAAACGATACCGCTACATTGTTTTGTACGGGAGTTGGGGATGAACGTGTTGAGATTTCACATGATGGCACGGATGTTGCACTTACACCATATCATGTAAACCGAAGTAAGATGTTTGTGCGTGAACGCTTTGGTGGTAATTTGCTGGAAGATATGACGAAGCAATTAGATGCGGAAGTTGTCGCTTCATATATTGAGATGACTCGTTTTCCATCTCCGAAAGATGATTTTTATAAAGATACAAAAGGGTTGGGCGGGTTGGTGCGTGCGGCAGATTTTATTGGTCAATTGGGCGACCCTGATTATTTGCGTAAAACCCCTGCTTTGTATTATGAGTTTCAGGAATTGGGCTTGAACGAAAAGTTTGGGTATAAATCGCCGAATGATTTGAGAAAAAATTATGCCGAGTTTTATTGGAAGCAAGTGAATCCATATATTCAAGATGCGCTTACATATTTACGTTTGACGGATGACGGCAAACAGTGGATTGCAAATATGCACTCGCATGTGTTTGATGCAGAACATAGTTAGAGATTTATGTCATTGCGAGCCGCGCTCTTGTTCTTTGTGGTGAAGCAATTTCCAATATCGTCATAAGATTGCTTCGTCAGGCATTTGCCTTCCATGCAATGACGTTATACTTTTTTGTAGATATTATGCCAATTTGATTGATTGCAATTTGGACACTTCATGTATGTTTTAGGATTGCCAGAAGCACCTGAACGAATTCCGCCCATATCCCAAATTGATTTTTCGTATTTACAGTTTGAGCATTGCACCATCCAAGTTTTGGATTCTTGTTGCATGGCTTCAAAACTTTGCTTAGATGAAATCATTTGAATTAGCTTTTGTGTAAAAGATAATTTAGTCATAGTTTTTCCTTGCTTAATTGGATGCTGATGAACGCAGAAAACGCAGATTTTAATTTTCTAATTCTCAATATTCAATTACTAATTACTCTTTCGGATATTCTCGAATATTATCTGTCACTGCATCCAACTTAGCAACTTCATCATCTGTCATGCGCCAGCCTGCGCCACCAGCGTTTTCTTCCGCTTGTTTGGCATTTTTTGCACCAGGGATTGGCAACGCACCTTTGCAAATAACCCAATTCAAAGCAACTTGAGCAACTGTCTTTCCGTGAGTTTGCCCAATCTCTTGTAAGGTTTTGATAATTGGCGGAAGTTTTTTAATCAAATCAGAATAATGCGAAGTACGCACGCCAGGTGGTGGGCTAGCCACTGAATATTTTCCAGTTAATAAACCTTGTTCAAGTGGGGAATATGCAATTACACGAATCCCAAGTTCTTTGCAACGTGCTAGTGTGCCAGTCTTTTCTACTGTGCGATTCAATAAACTAAATGGCAATTGATTTGATGCCAACTGAATCCCATGTTGTGACAATGTGGAATACGCCCGCATAATTCTTTGCTTCCAAAAATTAGAAACGCCTACTGTACGAGTCAGCCCTTCTTTAACACAGATCGCCATGCCTTCCATAAAAGTCTCTGGGCTTACGATGGGTGAGGGCCAATGGATTTGATACAAATCTACTGCCTCTATGCCAAGCCGTTCCAAACTTCCTTTTAATGCGCGTGGCAAAGAATTTTTTGTCAAACGCCAGGGCATCGGGAAAAATTTTGTAGCAACCAAAACAGGTTGGTCGGTCTCTTTCAAAAAACTTCCGAGTAATCTTTCAGACCTGCCTGAACCATAAATTTCAGCCGTATCTACAAAGCGCACACCGAGATTCAAAGAAGTATTAAAGGCTTCATGCACTTCTTTTTCTGCGTAGCCTTGCCCATATCCCCACACCACACGGTCGCCCCATTGCCATGCGCCCAACCCCATTTCAATCGCGTGCAAAAAACGCGTTTCGTTGCTCACTTCGTTCATGGCATCTCCTTGAAAACTGCCCGATTGTATCTTAAAAAATTGTTCTTAAAAAAAATTCGGGTTACAATTCTGCCCGTTCAAAAAAATTATAGAACTGATGGAACGACATCCGCTTAAATTTTGTAGGAGGATGTCGCTCCCGCAGTTCGGGAGGTTCCCCATGCAATTGCAATCTCAAAAACGAGATGTAGAAACCGCCTCAGACCTTAACGGGCGGCTGGGTCTGTCCTTGTCACATTTATCTGTGCTGACGCGTGCCCTCACGCATCGTTCTTATACCAATGAGAACTTCGATGCAGTGGAAGATAACGAACGCCTCGAATTCCTCGG
>JAEURH010000162.1 GCA_016789365.1 Anaerolineales bacterium | reverse complement strand
ATGGAAAAGTTTTGCGATATGGGGCTTATAGCGATGATGTGCTGAAGAAGTTGCATTGGATGAATGATGTTTTAGGAACAGCGTTAGCCGATGCATTGGCAAGTTCAAGTGGAATTGATATGCGTGCATTAATCGCCGAAGCATTGCACATGGGTGATGAAGGACATAATCGTAACAAAGCAGGTTCGTTGTTATATTTGAAACTGCTTGCTCCATTGATTGCAAAAACAATGAAAGATAATTCAGCAATGTCTGAAGTGTTGCAATTTCTTGGTGATAATGCGTTGAGTGTTTTGAACCCAGTCATGGCGGCGTGCAAAGCAATGACCGATGCCGCGCATGGCGTTGAAGGTTCAACAATTGTCACAACCATGGCGCGCAACGGAACTGATTTTGGAATCCGAGTGAGTGGGCTTGGTGAAAAACAATGGTTCACGGCACCTGCTGAAATTCCAGTTGGTTTATTTTTCTCAGGTTTTTCACAAGACGATGCAAATCCAGATATTGGTGATAGCGCGATTACTGAAACCGCAGGCATTGGCGGATTCGCCATGGCAACTGCACCCGCGATCGTAACATTCGTCGGCGGTACACCGAAAGATGCGATGAATGCAACACTTGAAATGTATGAAATCACATTTGCTGAAAGTAAATTTTTCACAATGCCCTCACTTGAATTTCGTGGCACACCCACGGGCATTGATATTCGCAAAGTTGTTGAATTAGGAATCACACCACGCATCAACACAGGCATTGCACATAAGAATGCTGGAGTTGGTCAAGTGGGTGCAGGGTTGGTAAGACCGCCGATTTCTATTTTCGAGCAGGCTTTGGTGGCTTTTGCGGAGAAGTACGAAATATAAAAGAGACTGGAGATTAGAGACTGAGGAGGTAAGCGATGGCTACTGAATTAGAAGATTTAAAGATTCTACAAAATGCAGAAAATATTGCTGATGCTATTTGGAAGCGCGTTGTAGAATGGGAAAACTTTGCAAAGGATGTTGTCGGCAAACAAATGGCTAGAGCAGCCGACTCAATCGGAGCAAATATAGCTGAGTCTTATGGACGTTTTAATTTTGGTGAAAAGTTACAATTTTTATATTATTCACGTGGGAGTTTGTTTGAGACAAAATACTGGTTAAATCGTGCTCTTGCTCGCGGACTTATGCAAAATGATGAAGTCAGTGCTTATGCGGTTCGTTTATCTGACATATCCCGTCAATTAAATTCATTTGCAAGAAATTTAAAATCACAAAGATTGGAGAACAACCCCAAAACTAAATCTATTCGTGAATCAAATGCAGACTATATTACTGAAGATCGGCTGGATGATTCAACGCCTCTCTTCACAGACCTTGAACTAAACTGGCTGATAACATTCAACCCAGTCTCCAATCTCTAGTCTCTAATCTCAAATATTTATTCAACCAAGGAGTTTATAAAATGAAAATCTACGACCTCTCGCAAGACTTGAATGCCGATGCCTCGTTCTGGCCCTTTTATCCACCGTTTGAAGTGAAATACATCAAGCGTAAAGCAGAACAAGGTGTGAATGCCCAATACATTATGACATCGAATCACATGGGTACACATTTGGATGCACCAAAACATTTTGTGACCAATGGAAAAACTATTGAGCAAATTCCGATTGAATGGTGTTATGGACCTGGCGTGATTGTTGATTTGAGTGACATGCTCGATGACCTCGGTATGTTTACACCCGAAGATATTGAAAAACGCGCTGATGTTCGTGAAGGTGATATTTTATTTATTCACACTGGTTGGCACAAATATTCTTTCTTCAGCCCAACAGGTGATGAGGAAAGATATATCCAAAGACATCCCGGTCCACATTACAGCATTTGTGATTGGTTGTTGAAGAAAAAGATTCACATTTGGGGCGTGGATATGATTTCTACAGACCACCCAATGAATTTACCGATTGGTCGCTTCTTAGGAAAAGGTGGATTGGAACATTGGCAAAAAGTTCGTGCACTGAGTGAAGCCAAATTTGGTAAAGACCAAATGGATGTGTTGTTCCCTGATTCTGCTTATCAATTAACTCACAATGCCTTATTCCCACATGATTGTATGCATGTTGAAAATCTGGGCGGTGATATTGGATTAAAAGAGTTGCACAACAAACGCATCACGCTCGGAGTCTTCCCTTGGAAGTTCAAAGGTGGCGAAGCGGCGTTTTGTCGTGCTGTTGCTTGGGCATAGTTAATGTATGTCGTTGCGAGGAGCCTTAGGCGACGAAGCAATCTCCTTATATATTAAGGTTGCTTCGCGAAAAACGCTCGCAACGACATAATAAATTGAGGTGTGTATGACCACTCGATACTTCGGCGAACGGATTAAACGTAACGAAGACCCGCGACTCTTAACTGGGCAGGGATTATATGTAGATGACGTTGACCTTCCAAACATGTTGCATGTTGCATTCTTGCGCAGTCCATATGCACATGCGAAGATAAATAACATTGACGTTTCGCAAGCCTTTGAACGTGAAGGTGTCGTTGCCGTTTACACTGCCAATGACTTGGGTGATTATTGGCAACCGGGTCCGTTGTTGGTTTCGCCGCCGCCAGTCAAAGATATTGTCTTCAATCAAAAGACACAAGTTCCACTTGCAAAAGATAAGGTCAAATTTGCGGGCGAGCCGATTGTGATGGTCGTCGCTGAGAGTCGTTATATTGCTGAAGATGCGCTTGCCGATATTCAAGTGGATTATGAACCATTAAGTGCAGTCGTTGATTTGGAGAAAGCACTACAACCTGAAAGCACTTTGATTCATGAAGAGATTGGTTCAAATGTCGCGGCACATGTAGTGCAAACAAAAGGCGATTATGAATCTGCAAAGAATAAAGCAGATTTAGTTATTAAACGCCGCTTCTTATATGACCATGGTTGCGCCGCCGCAATGGAAAACCGTGGGATAGTGGCAGAATGGGATAAGCGTGCTGGAAGATTAACTGTCTGGGATACGACTCAAGCCCCCGTTGTGATTCGAAACGGATTAGCAGGCATGTTGGGATTATCTGAAAGACAAGTTCGAGTCATTGCGCCATTCATCGGCGGCGGATTCGGTCCGAAGATTATGATGTTCTATCAAGAAGAAGTGTTAGTCCCATGGGCGGCGATGAAGTTGAATCGCCCTGTCAAATGGATTGAAGACCGCGCGGAAAATTTTGTCGCGACCACGCACGAACGCGGGCAAATTCACGACGCGGAAATTGCCTTTGATAAAGACGGTCATATTCTCGGCGTGCATGACGTTTTCTTGCATGACACTGGCGCGTACGCTCCGTATGGATTAACTGTTCCACTTAATTCACAAGCCAATGTGTTGGGATTATATGAAATTAAAAATTATTACAGTGAATTCACAGCAGTATTTACAAATAAAACCATCGTCACACCATATCGCGGAGCAGGACGGCAACATGGTGTATTTGTGATTGAACGTGCATTGGACATTGCGGCGAAAGAATTGAAAATTGACCGGGCTGAGATTCGCCGCCGCAATTTTATTAAGCCTGAACAATTTCCGTATGACAATGAAATTATTTATCAGGATTTTGCGCCGATTGTATATGACAGTGGAAATTATGAACCATTGCTAGACATGACGCTTGAAAAAATTGAATATCATAAGTTCATCAATGAAATTCAACCGAAGTTGCGTGCCGAAGGAAAACATGTCGGTATTGGACTTGTCGCTTATGTAGAAGGCACAGGTATTGGACCTTATGAAGGGGCAAAAGTGCAAGTGATGAGCAGTGGACGTGTTTCTGTCGTGACAGGTGTTGGCACACAAGGGCAAGGTCACTTCACAAGTTTTGCACAAATCGTTGCCGAACAAATCGGTGTGAGTGTAGATAAGATTGATGTCGTCACTGGTGATACAGATCAATTCTATTGGGGCGCAGGCACATTTGCGAGTCGTGGTGCAGTTGTGGCGGGCAATGCGATTCATGAAGCCGCAAAAGTTGTCCGCAAAAAAATTCTAAAACTCGCGGCTGAACATTTCAATGCACCCGAAGATGAACTTGAACTCGAAGATGGATTCGTAAGAGTGCAAGATATTCCGAGACAATCTATTTCATTAGGTGAATTAGCTGGCAAAGCGAATCCAATGCGTGGGGCTGTCAAACCTGGTACAGAGCCGGGGTTAGAAGCAACCAATTATTTCGGTCCAGAAAGAGGCGCGACTGCAAGTGGAATCCATGCCATGATTGTGGAAGTGA
>JAEURH010000161.1 GCA_016789365.1 Anaerolineales bacterium | reverse complement strand
GGAAAAAGTGAAGTGGAATATTTGAATGGGGCAGTTGTGCGTGAGGGGAAACGCTTAGGAATCCCTACCCCTGTGAATGAATTATTGACAAATACTTTACTTGCTTTGACGAGGAAAGAAATTCCACTGGAAGAGTTTGCAAATCAACCAGAGAAGTTGTTGGAGAAATTAAAAACTCCGAGTTCTTAAAGAACTCGGAGTTTTTAATTATTCTATTTCAAGATATTTTCTATTTTTTCTAACTCATCATTTGAAAAGTTCAATTTTTGTAACATGTTAACTGCTTCTTCAATTTGTGACACTTTACTTGCACCAATTAATACAGATGTCATTGTTTCATGACGTAAGACCCAAGCCAGTGACATTTGAGCAAGAGTCTGCTCGCGAGATTGGGCGATTTCATTTAACTTTCTAACTTTATCCAATTTATCATCTGTGATGTGAGCAGGTTTCAAAAATCCATGTGACTTGGATGCTCGTGAACCTTCTGGAATTCCGCTGAGATATTTATCTGTCAATAAGCCTTGAGCAAGTGGGGAAAATGAAATACATCCAATGCCTTCATCTTTTAGAGTTTGAAGCAAGCCATCTTCTACCCAACGATTGAACATGTTGTAGACAGGTTGATGAATCAAACATGGTGTACCAAGTTGACGCAAGATTTGAGCCGCTTCACGCGCTTTATCGGCTGGGTAATTTGAAATCCCAACATACAAAGCTTTTCCACTTCGTACAGCAAAATCTAAGGCTTGCATGGTTTCTTCAAGTGGCGTATCAGGGTCGGGGCGGTGATGATAAAAAATATCTACATAATCCAAATTCATTCGCTTCAAACTTTGGTCAAGGCTTGAGATTAAATATTTTCTTGAACCCCATTCGCCATACGGACCTTCCCACATGTAAAAGCCTGCTTTGGATGAAATCACTAACTCGTCACGATATTTTCTTAAATCTTTTTCTAAAATTTGCCCAAAGGTTTCTTCTGCTGAACCAGCAGGCGGACCATAATTATTGGCAAGGTCAAAATGGGTAATGCCCAAATCAAATGCTCGCAAAATCATTTCACGACTATTTGAAAAAACATCTACGCCGCCAAAGTTATGCCATAAACCCAATGAAACAGCAGGTAGCTTGAGTCCGCTTTTGCCTGAACGACGATATTGCATGGTTTGATAACGAGAACTTGATGGTAGATAACTCATAAGATCCCTTGTTCCACTAAACTTTCAGCCATTGATAGAACTGCTTCTTTTGGCGAACGTGGATTCCATTTTAAAATTTGTTTTGCTTTCTCGTTTGAAATTTTATAATCCCAATCTAACGAATTGACCACTGCGCGAACTTTTGGGTCAAATAAAGCAATCAAGCGCACAACAAAACTTGGGATTTGCATGGTTGGAATTTTATAACCACGTTTTGAAAATTCATCATACAAAATTTTTGCAATTTCGTATGTCCACAATTCGCCTGCTGAAACCAAAAAACGATTTCCATTTGCTTCTTTAATTTCCATTGCAGAGATAATTGCCGAAGCAACATCACGTACATCAACACATGCCATTTTGATTCGCGCTGTGCCAGGCACTTGACCTAACATGTATGTGCGAATCACTTCTGACGATGTGTTGTAATTTTTATTTGGCACAGGTCCAAACACCAATGGCGGATTAATCGCAACCATTTCCATTTTGTTTTTATTTTCAGCGCCGTTTATAAAATCCCATGCGGCGCGTTCTGCCAATGTTTTACTTTTTGAATACGCTCCAATTTTATTTTCAACCTTCGACCAATCCGCTTCGGTGAAAGTTTTATTTTCGCCTGCATGTCCCGCCGAAACCGCCGCGTTTGATGAAACTTGCACAACACGTTTCACATTTGCATCATGTGCAAAACGTAACACACGCAATGTCCCTTCAACCGCAGGTTTGATTAACTCATCTTCATGATTTGGTTCGCCTAATGGAAATGGAGACGCAACATGCAATACATACTCGACATCTTTCATCGCTTCTTTCCAACCTGCATCTTGTTCAATGTCTGCGGAAACGATTTCTAGCTGATAGTTTTTCTGCACCAATCTTGAAACGGATTCTCGAACCTCAGCCTCTTTTTGCATTGACCGAACTGTTCCGCGAACTTTGTAACCTTTTTCCAAAAGTTGAGCAATGGTGTGAATAGCAATAAATCCGCTGGCACCAGTGACGAGGATGGGAGAGTTTGTGATGGGCATGTGTTATTCCTAAATGAATGATGACCCCGTAGGGGTCAAATGATTATAGATTTTAGAATATTGTAAATAAAACCCCAAAGGGGTGTCACAGATTTTCAAAACAATGTCATCCCTTCGGGATTTATTTCTTAATCAAATATTTTCTATAATCTTGCCATCCCTACGGGATTAGAATTTTTATAAGTATAGCACGAGGATTAATGCAACTCCAACAGCAAAGAATCCACAAGCAAAGTTGACCAAGTCATTATTTAGCCACTTCCAGCCGCGAATGTGAACTGTCTGTGTTCCGCAAGTATGTAGTGGATATTTTTCAGTCTCTTTGTTATCTGTGGGGCAGAAGTACATGGCTTGAATTGTACCGCCGAGGAGTGAGTCGAAGAGAGAGCCTGCTAGACCTGCAAAGGTAATGAGTAAGAAGTAATTCGTAATGGAGAGAGTCGGATTGGGGTTAAGAAAAGTTGCCAATACGGCAACCAAGCCTGAACCAAGTAATGAGGCGAAAGTTCCTAGCAGAGAAATTCCACCTGAAGTTCCTTTATCCACAGTTTTGGTTAAGTTGGTAATCATGCGTGGTGGGTTTGGATTCAATACACCAAGTTCGGTTGCCCATGTATCAGCATTGACGGCGGCAAGCGATGCAGAAAAACATAACCAAATGATAGGTTCGTTTGGATAAAAAAAATGAAGACCTGCAAAAAATGTTGCAATACCTCCATTTCCAAATACTTGACCTGCATCTCGTTGATGCCCTTTTGAAAATTTTTCGTCAAGATTTTGTTTTTTCTTTTTGAACGCACGACTCAATGCCGATGATGTAATAAAAAATGTAAGCAATAAAATTGCCCATTGCCAACCACCGATGCCGAAAATAATTGTGCCAACGAATAAGGCGGCAATGGCTCCACTTTTGTTGAGGCTGTGGGCTTTGTATGCGAGATATGAAATAATGATGGCGAGGAGAAAACCGTAAAGAAGTTGCATTATAAAGTTTGAACTTGTAAAACTGCTAATAAAAATAATAAACTTGCGAGTGTGCCAGAACCCCAGACGATAAATGCTAAAACGCGTTCACGTTCCCAACGATAAAAATATAAACCTGCTATCCAACCTGCGACGGCGAGCAATAAACTTGCTACTGGAAAAATAATCAATTGTGATGAAGGGGAGGGTTCGGGTCTTTGACCTAAAATCACTTGCGATGTGCTAGGGATAATAAAACTTGCCCAAATAAATAAACCGATGTTGAGCAGTAAAGTGACAATCCAAAGATAGCGAACGAGATTATTACTCCATGCTTGTGTGAACACAAAAGATGGATACACAGATTTTGCTTCGGCGGGGGCGAGGCTTCCGAGTTCTGTGGCGCGGGCGAATGTTTGGGTTAATGATGCGGGGTCATCTGGTGAGATGACGAAGATTCTTTTTGCTGTTGCAACCAGCAAAAGTTTTTTGGAATCAGAAGCGAGGAATTCGACAGTGCTTAAGTCGGGGTGGCGACGAACACCTAAAAGTCCGCCGGGAAGCGAAAGGGTAGGAAAAGAGAGGGGAGTTGTTAAGTCATCTGCTGGGCGAATCCATTCAATATCATTGAGTGGAATATCTTCTACGCGTAAACCCCAATGAATGGCGAGACTGTCACGGTCTATGAAATAATCAGCACGCCATAACGAATAAGCACGATAAGCAAAAAATGGAATCGGTGCGAATGCAAAAATTGAAACGAGAAGCCAAATCAGAAAATTGGGTCCAACCTCTACACTGGAAAGATTGATAAATCCAATAATGGTAATGACAATTAACACAAAAAGAATAACGCCATGCAGAATCAAGCCCTGTCTTTTTGGTGGGGGAAAATGACCTGATTTCATTTTTGCGGAATGTTTGGGTCGTAATCTAAATAAACATGTTTAATAAAAACACGTTTCGGAGAAGTTTCTTTTAAGACCAAATCAAATTCTTGTCCTTCGTGATTAATAGCATATAAAAATGGTGGATTTGGTAGGCGGATTCGTTCTTTGTACTCAACCCCG
>JAEURH010000160.1 GCA_016789365.1 Anaerolineales bacterium | reverse complement strand
TGATTTTGGCAAATCTGCCGACTTGCTATAAATAGAACCGATTGCCCAAAATAAACAGGCACTTAATAATGCAATTACGCCAAATGGATTTAGTCTTGTTTCACTGCCAGCAATTTCGGCTGGACCAACTAAAATGAAAATCCCGACAAAGCCAATGATTAATCCGACAATTGATTGCCAATTCGGTTTGACTCCATTCGGGCGAATGGCTTCCATCACCACTAGAAATAGAGGCACTGAACCAATAATCAACGCCGCCACGCCGGATGGAATAGTTAATTCAGCCCATGCTACTAACCCGTTACCGCCGAGTAACAATAAATTGCCAACAATGAAAGTTGAAATCCATTGATTTCTTGTTGGCATTTCACTGCCTACGGCGCGTTGCCAGATGACTAAAATTAATCCTGAAATCAAAAAGCGAATCCCTGCGTGAAAAAACGGCGGGATGGTTTCAATGGCAACTTTGATTCCAAAATAGGTTGAACCCCAAACGATGTAAAGTGTGATTAATGCTATCCAGATTTTTGTTTTCATTCATTTCCTTTTTGATTTTGCTGTGACATTTTAGCCACAGAGACCACAGAGTTCACTGAGATTTTTTGAGTCTTTTCTCAAAGTTCTCTGTGCACTCTGTGGCTAAATTTATTTTCTACGTTTGACTCATGACTCCAAACTCTTTTACCAATATTGCTTTCTTTCTAGCAGAACCCCACATGTAATTTCCAAACTCGCCGCTTTTGCGAATCACACGATGGCATGGAATTAAGTATGCAATGGGGTTATCTCCAACAGCAGAGCCAACTGCTCTGACAGCAAGTGGATTTCCGATGTTCAATGCAATTTGTTCATACGTAGTGACTGCTCCGCTGGGAATGTTTAACAATGCTTCCCAAACTTTGATTTGAAAATTCGTCCCGCGAAGATGAAGTTGAAGTGGGCTATCAGGCTTCGGGTCAGAAAAGATGCGGGTGACTAGAGGAGCAGTCGCTTTGTAATCTTCAATCATATCCGCTTGTGACCAATGTTCCACTAAACCATCAATGGCTTGTCCTTCGTTTTTATCCACAAAACTCAGGTGACAAATGCCGCGTTCAGTAGTGGCGATGAGACATTTTCCAAACGGGGTGAGGTGAATGCCATAATGAATATTCAAACCCATGCCATGTGATTTATACTCGCCCGGAGTCACGGCTTCAGTGTTGACGAATAAATCATGGAGGCGACCCAAACTTGAAAGTCCGATGCGATGCGTGGTATCTAACAAATTTTCGGACTCGTTCAATAATCCTTTGGCATGTTCTTTCGTCAGGAATTGCAAAAATCGTTTTGGACTAATGCCTGCCCAACGTGTGAAGATGCGTTGAAAGTGATATTCGCTTAACCCAACAGCCGAGGCAATCTCTTCCAGTTCAGGTTGATTTTGCACATTGGCTTCGATGTATTGAATTGCTTGCTCGATAATCGTATAGTATTGTAAAGGTTCTAAATTTTTGCTTTCCATATCAATCTCCTTTTTTGATGTTGAGATTGTATTTGGCAGTGCCATTTTCTACGACCCGTTTCTTGCTACATTGTTCCCCTCTTCTGAGAGGAGAGGGGTTAGGTTTAGGGGTGAGGTCAGGTTAACAAAAAAACAGGCACGCTTGGGCATACCTGTTCTAATATACACGGATATTAAAAAGAAACGCCCTTCCAGCATCACAAGCAGTACTTAATGACTATGCTTGTGTCACTGCGTTACCTTGTCTCACACGTTGCCGTATGGTTTTCGGTTGTTCCGCTTGCTTTGGAAGGGAGAAGGAAGCCAGTGAACTGGCTTCAGAGGCATCCGCTGAACTAATTCGATTTTCTTACCTCACCCCAGCCCTCTCCTAAAAGGAGAGGGAGGTAATTAGCGTCCCGTTTGCACGGGAGAACCTCCACCTCGTAGTCTTTATGTCATTGCGAGGGCGGTTTTGAATTATGCCCGAAGCAATCTCATTGTTACAATAAAGACCCAGTCGCTTTATCTCCGTTATTCAATTGTTAACAACGGCGAGGATTGTACACGCGCAAGCGAGAGTTCGTCAAGTGCTAAATTGGTGATTGTATTTTTGGAAATTTATAGTTAAGATGAATTTATTGAAAAAAAAGTTATGCCCTACAAAATTATTACCGACCACCGACCACAGACCGCGGTCAGTCGTCAGCGGTCAAAATTTCAATAAATTGTTTAAACTTGTCACACAATAAGGAGTCCACTAATGAGTTTTGATGCTTCCATTCAAGAGGAACTAGAAGTTGTAAAAATAGGCTTAGACAAAAAATATAAATCGTCAAAGCCAAAGAAAGTGATTATTGTTGGGGCAGGGTTGGCAGGTTTATCTGCTGGATATGAACTTGTTCAAGCAGGGCATGAGGTGCAAATTTTAGAAGCACAACATCGTGTGGGTGGCAGAATTTATACATTGCGAGAACCTTTTGCAGAAGGACTGTATGGGGAAGCAGGCGCCATGCGGATTCCACGCGCACATGCTTTGACAATGGCTTATGTGAATAAATTTAATCTGCAAACACAAGATTTTATGATGGGGAATCCAAACACATATGCTTACATTAATGGAATCAAACATAAGATGTCAGATGTGCAGAAGAATCCAGATGTGTTGGGATTTGAAACCTCTGCCAAAGAAAAAGGAAAACTAGCGGGGGATTTGTGGGAAGCACTGATTAAACCCTTAGTTCAAAAAGTTGAAAAAGATGGTTGGGATGAAATCACCGAAAAATATGACCAATATTCTGTGCGTGAATTTCTTGAATTGAATGGTTGGTCTGAGGGATTAATTGAAATGTTTGGCTTGATGAACAATCAAGAAGCCATGATGAATTCATCTTTCCTTGAATTATTCCGTGAAGATGGCGGAAATTATTATACAAATATGTGCGAAATCATCGGCGGCATGGATAATTTATCTCACGCCTTTTTGCCGACATTGAATCCGCATATTCGTTATGGTGCCAAAATGGTAGCGATTGACCAAACTGAAAATGAAGCCATTATTCATTATCAAACGCCAGCAGGGCATTTCGAGGCGCGAGGTGATTACGCCATTATCACCGTGCCATTTCCAGTATTGCGGCATGTAGAAGTGTTCAAACCGTTTTCTCGCGCCAAGCAAAGAGCGATTCGTCAATTACATTATGATGCTTCCGCAAAAATATTTTTCCAAATGAAAAGGCGTTTTTGGGAAACCGATGAAAATATTTATGGCGGCGGAACTGTTACCGATTTAGCCATCCGCAATTTGTTTTACACAAACTATGGCAAAGAAACAGGTCGCGGAATTTTGCTGGCTAGTTATACATGGTCTGAAGATGCACAACGCTGGGGTTCATTACCTCCACACGAAAGGATTCATCAAGCGTTGGAAAATGTCGCGGTTATCCATCCACAAGCCCGGGCAGAGTTTGAAGCGGGTGCCTCTCACATGTGGCACGACGACCCATTTGCAGGCGGCGCGTTTGCGCTATTCGACCCAGGTCAACAAACATTGTTGCATGATGAAATTGTCAAACCCGAGGGAAGAATTTATTTCGCAGGCGAACATGCTTCGTTGTATCATGCGTGGATTCAAGGTGCGTTTGAATCAGGCGTGCATGTTGCCATGGAAATTCATAAAAAATAAAACCAACCCCTCTCCTTTTAGGAGAGGGGCAGGGGTGAGGTCAATACCCCGCGAATGCCGTGTTCTGCAAAGTTTTGAACCTGCTTTCGCAGGTGGTTTCGTATCGAGAAACGCCGCCTTGGCTCAGGCCTATCGCGTTATTTCATCTGAAATAAGAAACCTTTTTTAAGGTGTTGGCTCAAAACGTAAGGCGCAAAATCACGCACACCGCAGGGTGAGATTTTTATACCATATTTGAATTTTAGAGGAAAGATAAAAATTAAACCCGAATTTAATAAACATATTGCCAACGGGATAAATTTGTGCTAGGCTAGATTTGTTATGGACTTGTTGAACGCTTCATCCCTGACTTATGCCTGATACTGTCCCTGAGGCTTGGCATCTCGCCTGAAACTTTGAATCATTTCTACGACAAACGGAGCATGCAATGACAATCAACACAGACACACCCAACCAACCTGACGGCGAAAATCAAGAGCCAAAATCTGGGGTTAATATTCGTGGCTTTTTTAGAAACATTGGCACATGGATAAAGTTAAGATTTGAAAATAGCCATGCCAACCAAGCCAGATGGTATAGCGGTTTTACAATTTTCGTCTTGCTGTTGTTAATTGTTTTTCAAGTGTATTGGGTGATAGGAAATCAATTAATTAATCAATTAGAAGACCTTTTGCAAAAAGAGACCGAAGTAAACCAGAGAATTGCCCAGAACCAAATTGCATA
>JAEURH010000015.1 GCA_016789365.1 Anaerolineales bacterium | reverse complement strand
TGGCTTCGGTTTGTTTGTTCTTCCATGATTGTTGTAGAAGTAAATCGCGCGGGGTAGCACGCCTCTCTACAGACTTCCAGCCGCCTTCTGGTTTGGGGGGAATTTCTTCTAACACCTGAACCACTTCGCCTAAATGTTTGCCGCGTGTGGTATCTACAATCACATGCTCGCCTTTTCTTAAGTCTGGCAGGGACGATGAATCGAAATGATAAATTTTGCCCACTTTGGTAAAGCGGACTCCGATAATTTGTTTGGTATCTGTTTGCATGGGCGTAATTATACTCTAGCGGAATTAGTCTAAACAGTCCGAAAGGTCAGAATGGTCTTACAGGTCTGATTAATCTAGCATATTGACCCAATGAGACCTTTTAGACCGTAATCGAATCACATCTGCTAAAAATGGAAGTGTAAACGTCCACGAGACGGTGAAGGGAGTCATAATCGTAAAATAATTCCAGTATGCAGATAATGGACCCGTAAGACCCCATTCCCAATATCTCCAATGCCAACGCCACAAGATGTAATAGCTGAGAATACTAAATTGGACGGCGATGCTAAATAAAAATACACGCCAGTAAGTTTTTGAATTTAAGTTCAATACAGCAAACGGAATCAGCCATAACGGATACCAAATCCGAAAGGCGTTGCTGAGGAAAATTTGTGCGAGGTATGCAACAAAACCTGCTTCGAGCAATGTCAATTTTTTGCGCATGAATTGAATCAAAATAAAAATATAAATTAATAAAAATACATAGCGCGTATTGGCTAAAATTGCTTTTGCAAATTCGGGATTAATTTCCCGCACAATCACATGCAAAGCATAAGCGGGTGAAAAACTGCGGCGTGAAAATGAATCAATCACCCCAGCAAACACATCGGGGATGGGTCCCATGAGTCTGTAAAAGATAAAAAAAAGGCTGAGGAAAATAGAAGCAACTATCAATCCACGCATGAGGCGTGAACGGAATGAGTCAGCAGTTGTGATGACGGCAAGTCCAAATATCGGCATGAAAATCAAAGCGGGGATTTTTATCAAACAAGCAATGGTTAATGCAACCGTTGCCCAAATCCATTTTTGATTTTGAAAAAGAACAATGCCCAATGTGATGAATGCAATCATCAACATATCATTGTGACCATTGCCTATCGCTTCAAGCATGACGAGTGGGTTGAGTGCGAAAAAACTGAGAGCGGTAACTTGGCTGACGTTTTTTTGTCGCCACTTCCAACCGATGAGCCACGCCATAAAAAGATATGCTGATAATGAAATGATTTTTGTTGCAATGATGGCACTGGCAATTTCTGTAATGTCTAAGCGAATGGGAATGCTGGCGACAATTTCCCAAATCGGTCCATACGATGAAGTTTTGGTCACATACTCGCCTGTGAGATGAATATATGGGTCGGTGATAAACGTTTCAGGCGGCGTGGTGAATGGGTTGCCGCCATATAAAACCCAATTGCGTGCGAAGACGACATATAACGCCACATCTAAGGCGGTGATGGGATATAAAAATAAAAGAATGATTCCGCTGATGATGCCGATGCTTAAGATATGTTTTTTTAATGTATTAATTTGCAGGGTCGCAGACCCTGCAACAGCGTTGCTCTCAGACGGTCTGTGACCGTCTGAATTTTTATTTTCACTCTGCAAGGTCGCAGACTTTGCAGGAGCGTTTTGTTTTGAAAATTCATGCGTGAGTTTTGTGATTTTATAAAAAGCATAAAACAATAAAAGCAAGCCCGCCATATATACATAAATGAACCAGCGGGCTTGGTCACGCAGAATCATTTCCATATCTAACATCAGACTGCCATAGTGAATGTATGGAATTAATGGAAACGCAATGACGAAGATGAGGTAAATAAATATTGTCAGCCCGCCCCATTGGAGGATTTGTTTTTTGGTTTGCTGGAAGGTCATGGGGGAAGTATAAAGCGAAATAATAGATTAGAGAGATGATTTGCTGCGGAGGGTAATTTTTCACAACTTGCACCAATCACATGCTATAATTTGACAAATGATATGTGAGTAAGTTGGGTTAGTGATGCGGTTAATTGGAGAACTTACATGGCTACAGATGAAGATGAGCAAATTGAAAAGGCAGAAAAAGAATGGCTGGAGTTATGGCAACGCGGTCCAGTGCGTACGCGTTGGGAAGGTATTCCGCTTCAAGTCGGCGATTCCGCTCCAGACTTTGAGTTAGCAGACTCCAGTGGAAAAAATGTGCGTCTCTCAGACTTTTGGGGAAACGGACCCGCTTTACTGCTTTTTTGGCGACATTATGGTTGTAGTTGTGGTATGCGGCGTGCAGAACGTTTGGTCAGCGAATATGTTGATTATGTAAAGCTAGGTGGCACAGTGGTGGTGATTGGACAGGGCGAACCAGAACGTGCCACAAAATACGCCGCCAAGCACAACATTCCTTGCACAGTGTTATGTGACCCGACCTTTAAAGTCTATGAGGCTTATGATTTATTAGAAGGGCAACCTTCGCAAGTATTTTTTGATGCGAGTGATGAATTACTACGCTGTGAGCCCGAAGCAGGGCGCGAGTTTGCAAAATCACGCCAAAAAACAGACCGCGCTTTGGTAGATAGTCCATGGTTGTTGCCAGGAGAATTTGTGGTTGATAAAAGCGGAATTGTACGCCTTGCCTATCGCTATCAATTCTGCGAAGACTGGCCCGACCCGTTGGTGTTGTTATCTGCGCTTAAAGAAGCAGTCTGGAAAAAGATTAAATGAGAAACTCCGAAAAGGAGTTTTTTATTTAATCGATTAGATAAAAGATTTGTTCTTAAGAAAAAAATCTCCGAAGCAGAATCAACCCTCCCCGAAGTATGAAGCGTTAATCTCTTTGTAGAAAACGGAAAAGTCAAGTTGTGAGAACACATATCCCATTGTTATAATTGCCAAAAGAAAATCAAAACGGAGGATGTTATATGCCCAACGGCTACACTGGAAAAATCCTGCACGTTGATTTGTCAAATGGCTCGTTAAGTGTAGAACAGCCCGAAGAGGCGTTTTACCGAAAGTATTTAGGTGGGAGTGCGATGGGAATGCATTATATTCTGCGTGATATGCCCAAAGGCGCAGACCCGCTTAGCCCTGAAAATGTGCTGACGTTATTTACAGGCGTAACCACTGGCGCGCCGATTTCTGGTCAAAGCCGATTGAACGCCAATGCCAAATCACCAATCAGTGGCGGTATTGGTGATTCGCAAAGTGGTGGGTTTTTCCCTGCTGAGTTAAAGTTTGCTGGTTTTGATGGAATTGTGATTAAGGGAAAATCGTCTACGCCTGTGTATTTAGCAATTATTGATGGGGGGTATGAATTAAGAGACGCTTCGCACTTGATGGGGAAAATTACAGGCGAAGTGGATGACATCATTCATAAAGAGGTTGACCCCAAAGCAGAAATTTTGCAACACGGCATTGGTGCTGAAAACGGTGTATTGTTTTCTACTTTATGCTCCATGTCTAACCGCCATAATGGGCGCACGGGCATGGGCTTGGTGATGGCATCTAAAAATTTGAAAGCGGTGGTTGTGCGGGGGAAACAAAAGGTCAATGTAGCAGACCAAAAATCACTCACGGCATTGAATCGTATTGGTCCAAAAGCCATTCCAGATAATCCCGATATGGTTGGGCTGGCAAGAGATGGTACAGCCACAGTCGTTTTATTTAACAATACGATTGGTTGTTTGCCGACGCGGAATTATCAAGAGGGTCAATTTGAAGGATGCGAATCTATCAGCGGTGAGCGCATGACTGAAACCATCTTGAAAGAACGTGATACTTGTTATGCTTGCGTGGTTAAATGCAAGCGCGTGGTTGAAATTAAAGATGGTCCTTATAAAGTGAACCCAAAATATGGTGGACCTGAATATGAAACGCTTGGCACATTCGGTTCATATTGTGGCATTGATGATATTGCGGCTGTTTCATTAGCCAATCAAATTTGCAACGAATACGCTGTCGATTCTATTGCCGCAGGTGCGACGATTGCCTTTGCAATGGAATGTTACGAAAAAGGGGTTATCACCAAAGAACAAACAAACGGTATAGATTTGAAATTTGGCAATGCCGAAGCGATGATTCAAGCCTTGTATGCGATGGTTAAAGGGGATGGTGAGTTTGGTAAAACGCTTGGCATGGGTTCAGAACGCGCCGCTAAAGCGTGGGGCAAGGGAAGTGAAGAGTTTTTAATCACCGTTAAAGGTGCAGAAGCACCCGCTCACATGCCGCAAGCCAAACGCTCGCTTGGTTTAATTTATGCCGTCAATCCATTCGGTGCTGACCATCAATCTAGCGAACATGACCCATACTACGAAGAAGGCGTAGCAGATTTCAACCTCGACCGCCTCAAACAGATTGGGCTTGGTTCCCCGCAACCGACTTATTCTTTAACTGAAGAAAAAGTCCGCTTCGCTTACGAGACCGAAGTGTTTTACTCTATGCTAGATTCCGCTGAACTCTGTCAGTTTGTGTATGGTCCCACATGGACGCTTTATGATGCCAAAGATACTGCCCAAATGATTTCTGCAGTCACGGGTTGGGATGTGAGTGTAGATGAATTAATGGAAGTGGGCAGAAGGCGATTAAATTTATTCCGCGTCTTCAATGCCCGTGAAGGTCTCGGACGAAAGGACGATAAACTACCTAAGAAGTTTTTCAAGCAATTAAAAGGCACAGGTCCCACCGCTGGCGTGGCATTGACTCAAGAAGAGATTGAGACAGCGATTACGATGTACTACAAAATGGCAGGCTGGAACGAAGATGGCGTGCCATTGTCCAATACGCTCGAAAAATTAGATTTGGCTTGGGCGATTTGATGTTAGACCCATTGGGCGTATCGAGACCAACGAAATTTGCAAAGTTTTTGAAAGTGCATTTTATATACTTACATGAAAAAACAAACATATTGGAGAAATAGATGGAATACAAATTACTAATAGATGGTCAATGGGGCGGGAGTGGCACACCGTTGGAAGTAAAAAATAAATATAGTGGTCAAACGGTCGGTGTGATTAACACTGCCACAAAAGAAGATTTGAACAAAGCCATTGATGCCGCTCAACGAGCCAGAGACATTATGGCAGAAATGCCCGCTTACAAACGCGCCGACATTTTAATGCGTGCCGCTTATTTACTGCGTGACAATGTAGAAGATATGGCAAAAACCATTGCCGCAGAAGCGGGCAAAGCATTGAAATATGCCCGCGCAGAAGCAGAACGTGCAGTCAGTACATTTACATTTGCCGCAGAAGAAGCCAAACGTTTACATGGTGAAACCATTCCATTAGATGCTGCACCAGCAGGTGAAGGCTTTTTCGGTTTTTGGACTCGCCGTCCAGTAGGTGTGATTGCCGCAGTTAGCCCGTTTAATTTCCCATTGAATTTAGTTGCCCATAAAGTTGCGCCTGCCATTGCATCGGGAAATACTTTAGTTTTGAAACCTGCCAGCACAACGCCGTTAGCGGCTGTCAAGTTATGTCAGATTCTGCAAGAAGCAGGTTTACCCGCTGGTGCGTTGAATCTTGTTGTTGGTGGTGGTGGAACTGTTGGCGAATGGTTAATCACAGATGAACGTGTAGATAAAATCACTTTCACAGGTTCACCAGATGTTGGCAGGCATATCTTATCTGTTGCTGGAATCAAAAAGGTGACACTTGAATTAGGCAATACATCACCAGTCATTGTTGCACCTGATGCAGATTTAGATTTGGTCGCAAAACGCTGTGCAGTCGGTGCTTTCTATAATTCAGGTCAAGTTTGTATTTCGGTGCAAAGAATTTATAGCGAAAAGAAAGTCTATGAACCGTTCTCTGAAAAATTTATCAAAGCCACAGAGGCGATGATTGTCGGTGACCCACTTGATGAAAGAGTAGATGTCGGACCGATGATTGATGTCAAAGAAGTTGACCGAATCGAAACGTGGGTCAATGAAGCGCAAGGAAGTGGCGCGAAAGTTTTAACGGGTGCAAAACGTGAAGGTACTGTTTATTATCCAACGATTTTGACAGACACATCTGCTGATATGAAAGTTATTGCCGAAGAAACATTTGCTCCTGTTGCATCGGTCATTCAATCAGATGATTTTGAAGAATCATTACGTCAAGCCAACGATTCAAAATTTGGTTTGCAAGTTGGCGTATTTACAAAAGATATTGACCGTGCATTGAGAGCAATCAAGAAATTAAATTTTGGCGGTGTGATGATTAACGAAACCCCCGCCTTCCGCGTTGACCACATGCCTTATGGCGGAAATCGCCAGAGCGGTTTGGGGCGTGAGGGTGTTAAATTTGCAATGGAAGATATGACCAATATTCAATTGGTTGCAATAAAAACAAGTGCTTAAGAAATTAAAACCAGAGATGGACAGAGATAAACAAAGATAAAAACTAAAATCTCAGTTCATCTCCGTTTATCTCTGGTGAATTAAAAAAGTAACGACATCCATTAAGAATTTAAGGAGAGAATCATGGAACACAAACTTTGGATTGATGGCAAGTGGCAAGACTCAAAGGGTGGCAAGATGATGTCAATTGAAGACCCTACAACAGGCAATAAAATTGCAGAAGTTGTAGATGCCAGCCGCGAAGATGTTGACCGTGCTGTGCAAGCCGCAAAAGTTGCTTTTTATGATGGACGCTGGTCAAAGAAAACGCCAGCAGACCGCTCTAAAGCAATTTGGAAATTGGCAGATATTATCGAAGCCAACATGGAAGCAATTGCAAAACTTGAATCTGAAAACACAGGTAAGCCTTATGCTTTTGTAAGTCTAGGTGGTGATATTCCTTTTGCAGTAGATAACCTACGCTTCTTTGCAAGTGCCGCGCGTGATACACATGGTTCACATGCTGGCGAATATATGTCAGGCTATACCTCTATGTATCGCCGTGAGCCAGTTGGTGTCGTCGGTCAAGTTGCGCCATGGAATTATCCATTTATGATGGCGGCTTGGAAGATTGGTCCAGCACTTGCGGCTGGTTGCACCATCGTGCTTAAACCTGCGCCCGGCACGCCTCTCACTACGCTGATGCTTGGTGAATTTGTTAAAGAAGCAGGAATTCCCGACGGCGTTGTGAATATCGTCACTGGTGGCAATGATACAGGTCAAGCCATTGTTGAACATCCAGATGTTCGCATGGTCAGCCTCACAGGTTCCACTGGAACTGGTAAGAAAATTATGAAGACCGCGGCTGATACATTGAAGCGTGTTCATCTTGAACTCGGTGGTAAGGCTCCATTCATTGTCTTTGATGATTCAGACCCAGAACTTGTTGCCGCAAAAGCATCTATGGCGGCATTCTTGAACACAGGTCAAGACTGCACGGCAGCAACCAGACTCTATGTTGAAAAAAGCAAGTTGAAGGTCATGCAAGAAGCGGTTGTCGAAGCCATGAAAAATGTCAAAGTTGGTCTTCCGTTTGAAGATGGTGTTCAAATGGGTCCATTGATTTCAGGTGTGCAAAAAGAGCGTGTGGCTGGTTTTGTTGAACGTGCAAAAGCCGCTGGTGCAAAAATCTTAACAGGTGGTGGCACGCCAAAAGGTTTTGATAAAGGATATTTCTTCGAGCCGACTGTGATTGGCAATGTAAAACAAGATTCTGAAATTGTGCAACAAGAAGTGTTTGGTCCAGTCATTACCGTGCAAGAATTTACAGATGAAGCCGATGCGTTGAGCAAAGGCAATGACGTGTTGTACGGACTTGCGGCTTCTATCTTCACCCGCGACATTGGACGTGCCATGCGCCTCTCATCTGAATTGGAGTTTGGTACTGTTTGGGTGAATGACCACTTACCTTTGACCTCTGAAACGCCGCATGGTGGTTTCAAGCAATCTGGTTTCGGCAAAGACTTATCCGCCGAAGCAATTGGCGATTATCAAATCACCAAGCATGTGATGATTGCACAAAGTTAAAAGAGAGAATTAGGAAATTGAAGAATTGTGTGTTCGTAATTCGTGATGCGTGATTCGTAAATTGGGATGAATTTCATCGCCTCATCCCAATTTTCTTAATCCTCTAATTACCAATCACTAATTTACTAGTTTACCAACTTACCAGAAAGTTACCAATGCCTACAAACACCCTTTACGAAAATAACTTCCCTCATATCACTCCTGCGTGGAGTCGCATCTTTAACTTTGTAGCAGAAAGAGCCGAAGGTTCTTATATCTATACCGATGATGGCAAAAAACTTTTAGACTTCACAAGCGGAATCGGTGTGACTAATACAGGTCACTGCCACCCGAAAGTTGTCGAAGCGATTCGAGAGCAAGCAGGTTTGTTTTTACATGCTCAAATCAACATCGTAGTTCATAAACCGATGTTGCAATTAATCGAAGAACTTCGCAAAGTGCTACCCGCTCCGATTGATTCATTTTATTTTGCAAACTCTGGTGCAGAGGCGTTAGAGAATGCCGTCAAAATTGCCAAAATTGCTACTGGCAGACAAAACGTGATTGTCTTCAACGGCTCATTTCATGGAAGAACTCATGCCGCAATGGCTCTCACTACATCAAAAACAATTTATCGTTCAGGCTTTGCGCCGTTGCCAGCAGGCATTTATGTTTCGCCATTTCCGTATGCGTTCAATATGAAAATGAGCGAAGAAGAAGCCAGCCAATATTGTTTGGAGCAATTGGAATATTTACTCGCTTCGCAAACTTCACCGAAAGAAACCGCCGCCATCTTGATTGAAACTGTTTTGGGTGAAGGTGGCTATATTGCTCCACCGAAATCTTTTATGAAAGGCTTGCGCGAAATTTGTGATAAGCATGGCATCATGTTAATTCTTGATGAAGTGCAATCAGGCTTCGGACGAACGGGGAAGTGGTTTGCTTTTGAACATTATGATATTCTGCCCGACATTATGACTGTTGCCAAAGGAATCGCTTCGGGTATGCCGCTATCTGGTGTTTTCTCTCGAACCGATATTATGAAAAAGCTGGAAGTAGGTTCAGTTGGTGGAACATACGGCGGAAACGCCATCGCCTGCGCGGCTGGAGCCGCTACCATCCATGCCATGCGTGAAGAAAAAATGATTGAAAATGCCGCCGACAAAGGAATCCAATTAATGACTGGCTTGCGAAAATTGCAAGAGGAATATCCGCAAATTGGTGATGTGCGTGGCAAAGGTTTGATGGTTGGTACAGAATTTATTGTAGATGGCAAGCAAGCCAAAGCAAAACAATTGGTCAAAGATGTGATTCACTCCGCGGAAGAAAAAGGTTTGCTGTTACTTTCTTGCGGAACGTATGACAATACTTTGCGTTGGATTCCGCCCTTGAATGTCACTACCGAACAAATTAATGATGGTTTGAAAATTTTTAGCGAGTCTTTGAAAGAAGTAATTAAATAAAAAGTAGAGACACGGCGTCGCCGTGTCTCTACTTTAAGAAAACCCAATATTTTTTTTCTCAGGGTCTTTAAAATCCTTTTTATCTGACCCGAAAATATCTGCTAGAGTCATACTTCCAGTCACATTTTCAAAACCGAGTTTGGTAGCGAGTGCTTTCGTTTTTTCGGCAGATAAGGCTGTGAATTTATACTTTGCAATCATTCTGCCTTTTCTGAGCAAAGCCTTATCAATTCGTTCAATGTTGGTATTGAAAGTACAAATGATTTTGATATTGAGATAATCACTGAACAAACCGTCGGTCAATTGCAAGATTGTAGAAACAACTGAATCATTTGATGAACTCTCGCGTGAAATGACCACTTTTTCAGCATCTTCGATTAACAAAATTGAGTTTTTATTTTGCAAAAGGAAAAACACAAAAGACGGATTTAATAAATCGCGCACAAAATCATTTTGAATAAAAATAAATTGTTTGTCTTGATGTTTACAAATCAAATGCTTAATGTAAGTGGTTTTCCCTGTACCAGGCTCACCATGCAAAAGAATCATCCCAGATTCATTCTTTTGCAAAGACTGCGAAATGATTTGGTCAACTTCGGCAAAATCATCGTTGTAGAGTTCATTAATATCCACCGACTCAAAGTCAATTGTGTCAATGTCATCGGTATAAAATCTGCCTTCACTAGAAACCAAAACCTTAAAGCCAGGCTTCTTTTCACTGCCATATTTGGCACGCAGACTGTGATTAACTTCTAAAATCCACTTTTCGGTTTCAAGGTCATGCAAGTTATACAAAAAATGAATCTGCATAAAATTACGTTGTGCCAAAAAATGAATCAGCATCTGATGTGATTCGCTCTTGAAAACATATTCATACACAAAATCTTCCGAAGGTTGCGCATCTTTTGAATTCTCAGTCCGCCAGTTTTTTAACACAGGCTCAAACGCATACTTATCGAGTTCAAGTTCTTCTAAAATTTTGGTGGCTTTTTCCTTTGTGCCATCCTCTTGTAAATGAATTTTTATCGTAGAAGGAATCAAATCAAAGCATTTGGCATAATAAGGAAACAACTTGAAATTCGTATTCGGTCCGATAGAATCAAGCAATTCAGCCAGTGAAAATTCATTCATATTTGGTTTCTCCGAGGTAAACAAGCAAGATTACTTTATATCCCATAGTATTAAGAGATAATATACAACTCTTCACACACTTTGGCAACCCCACCTTAAGGATGACAACATGGCAAACTCTGTAAATCGCACAAATTTAAAATCTTTGCTTGAAAAAGAAGAAACGCTCTTCCACAAAACACATCTTAAATCTTTTGAGTTATATCAACGTGCCAGAAAATCTTTACACGGTGGCGTTCCCATGTTATGGATGATTCGTTGGGCAGGCTCATTTCCAGTCTTTGTCAAAGAAGCGAAAGGCGCACATTTCACGGATGTAGATGGAAATTCATACATTGATTTTTGTCTTGGCGACACTGGCGCAATGACAGGTCATTCACCAAACGCAACGGTTGATGCAATCAAAAATCAAATTGAAAAAGGCATCACGCTCATGCTTCCGTATGAAGATGTGATTTGGGTAGGCGAAGAATTACAACGTCGCTTCAAACTTCCATATTGGCAATTTGCACTCACTGCTACCGATGCGAATCGTTTTGTACTTCGCATGTCGCGTTTATTAACAGGTCGCCAAAAAATCTTAGTTTTCAATTATTGTTATCACGGTTCTGTTGATGAAACATTTATCACGCTTGATGAAGAGGGAACGCCGATGTCTCGACCCAACAATATGGGTCCGCAAGTTGACCCACGTGAGACCACAAAAGTAATTGAATTCAATGATATTGCCGCGCTTGAAACTGCATTATCCGCGCGTGATGTTGCCGCAGTGCTTGCTGAACCCGTGATGACCAACATCGGAATCATTCATCCGCAAAAAGGTTATCACGATTCGCTTCGTGAGATGACTCGCAAATACGGAACTTGTTTAATCATTGATGAGACTCACACGATATGCACGAGTCCAGGCGGATACACCGCTTCATTCGACCTTCAACCTGATTTCTTAACCCTCGGCAAACCACTTGCCTCAGGCGTTCCCGCCGCTGTGTATGGATTCACTGAAGAAATATCTCAAGCCTTTGCTAAGAAATTAAATGTAGATGATGCTGATGTTGGTGGAATTGGTGGCACATTAGCAGGCAATGCTTTGTCTATTGCGGCGATGAAAGCCACATTACAAAATGTTTTAACTGAAGAATTTTATACAAAAGCAATTGCACTGCAAGAAAAATTCACAGCAGGTGTGGAATCAGTTATTCAAGAATTTGAACTGCCGTGGATTGTGAAGCAACTTGGCAACCGTTCTGAATATTGGTTTCGCCCAACTCCGCCCAAAAACGGTGGTGAAGCTCATGCCGCCATTGACCACGAACTTGACCGATACATGCACTTATACACTTTGAATCGCGGAATCTTAATGACTCCCTTTCACAACATGGCATTAATCTCACCTGAAACCACAGAGGAAGATGTGAATTATCACACCAAAACTTTTAGGGAAGCAGTTGAATCGTTAATGTAGTTTGCCACCTTGAAAACGTGACCTACAAAATTATTTAGTTCGATGCTTGTATAACATCCAACCTGCAACGCCAAACAAAAGTGCTACCAACAAACCATCATTTGTTGGGGAGAAGATAACTGCCAAGTTTCCATTCGCCTCAATGAATCCGTTGATGAACAAAGGCAAACTGATTGCATTGAGAACATTGTGTAATAGAAAAACTGTCCATGTAGATTTGCTGAGTAGGCGCAATTCACCAAATAAGATTGAGGTTGGGAATTGCACAATAAAAGCGAGAACAAGAAAAACTGGAATAGTAGTTGTGATTGCGCTTTCCAAAACGGCTCTATCTAAAAAGTAATAGTAATAAGGTAAATGCCAAGACCACCACAAAACGCCTGTAATGAAATGATTCAAAATAGGGTGCATCTTGATTGCTTCAAAACGCGGTGTGAAATAACTTCTCCATGCAAATTCTTCAAAGAAGTTTTTCATTAACGAACCAACGAATGTGAAACCTACAATTGAAAGATAAGCAGAAAAGCCTTGTTGTGCGAATCCATCAGCAGAGATAATGCCGAAAGCAGTACCCAAGATGAAGGTCAAGAGAGAGGCGAGTGGGTAAATAAAAATCGCTAGTAGATACCACTTCCAACCCTCGCGGAAATTTAATCCAAAGCCTGAATCTTTCCAGCCATCACCACCAAATGCTCGAAAGAAAAATCCAGCGAATGCGGGAGATGTAAGCCAGACCAATGCGCCTAAACTTTCTAATGGGGGCGATGTATTGCCTGTGATGTTATTTAGCCAAATGCCAAGCCAGCCCCCGAAAACTGTAAAAAATGCCACGATAATAATATTACGAATATTTTTGTTCATAAGTTTCCTATATTGATTTTATTTTTTTGTTGTATCACATACGTTATTAAACGTTTTTAGTTTCTTTACATTGATTGGGGAAGTGTGAAGCAAAAAGCCGTTCCTTTGCCTTCTTCTGATTCCACCCAAATTTTCCCGCCATGTACTTCAATGATTCGCTTTACTAAAGCCAAGCCAATGCCTGTTCCTTCTGACTCACTATCTAATTTATCAAATAGCCCAAAAATTCTTTCGTGAAATTCTTTTTTAATCCCAATCCCATTATCTTTGATGAAGTAAAAGGGTTCATTTCCTTGTTTTTTTATACCGATTTCAATTTCTGGGTCTGTTTGCTTTCCCATAAACTTGATAGCATTATCCACTAAATTTTGCACTACTTCTATCATCCGTTCTTTATCTACAACCACACTTCCAAGTCTATCAGCAACTTTTATTCTTACTTTTCTTTCTCGAATTTGATTTTCTACTCTTTTTAAAGCGTCTTGAACAATATCTGCAAAAAGTGCCTCTTCGGCTTTGTTTATAATTCTGCCTATTCGTGAGAGTTCTAGCAACTCGTTCAATAGGCGGTGCATTTTTTCAGTGGCTTCACTAATACGTTGAGTATCTCTTAATAAGCGCTGATAATTGCCAGATTTAGCATCTTTTTCAATATATCCAAGATACCCGCGAATGGTAATTAATGGGGCTTTCAAATCGTGTGAGGCGGTATAAGTGAAACGCTCTAGTTCTTCATTCTTTTTTTCAAGTTGCTGAACTAGTTTTTCTTGGATGATTAATTCTTGTTGAATCGATTCTTGTAGTCGTGCGTTCTCAATGGCGACTGCAAAGTTTGCGGCGATGGTTTCTAATAAACGCACGTCATTTTCTGTGAAGGCATATTCTCGTTCGGTATTATCAATCGCAATCACGCCAATTGCGCGCTCTTGAATCATCATCGGTGTGGCAATAGACGATTTCGCCATTTTCCTGTTTCGATACACGGCGTTGTATTTAAGTGATTCGTGCATCCAGTTCTCATTAATTACCAAAGATTTTTTCATTTCCATCACTTTGCTGGTTAAGCCTCTGCCGTATTGAAGCGGAACGTCAGGCATTCTCACCCCATTATCAACGTCATACGGAAAATGAATTTGATTCGTCTGCGGATTGTGAATGGCAATGAAAATGCTGGAAGCACGAAACGCTTCTCGGATGTGTTTGCCAGTTTCTTCTATTAAATCTGTAAGGTTGTTTTTGCCTATGATAATTTCACTGAAATCACGTACAAACTCTAACTCAGTGATTCTTTGTTGCAGTTGTTCCTCCGCCTTTTTTCTTTCTTGAATTTCTTCCCCTGCAATCACAATATTTTTATTCAAACGGCTGATAATGAGATATTGAAGTCCGCTTATTAAGAAAATTAAAAAAGCAACTGCGTAATAATCTCTCCAAAAATTGTAAGGTGTAAATTGATTTACCAGAATCCCTTGAATTTCAAAATAGCCGAGGATAAATGTCCCCATAATTAACAAAGCACCAATAGATAATGTTCCCTTTGTTCCGCCAATTAACCCAGCAAAAATGAGGATGACGATGAAACCTAAAATAGATGTGTCACGGATGCCATTTTTTTGCAACATGACGAACAGATTGATAATCAGCCCGCCAAAGAGCGTTAACCAACTTGCGGACAAATAATACCCAAGTTGATTTAAGGTTAAAGCAACCAAAAATAACCCTGCTAACAAAAGCATTTCTGTGCGGTTTGAATTGAGCAATGCCAAAATACATGTACAGATTAAACCTGTCAACAAAACGAGGCGGATGTTTCTACGAAACCCCAATGGCTTTTCGGATAATGATGGGTCTAAAAATTGATTCAAAAAAGACATCATAATAGAATTCTGAGATGATTCTACTGTATTTGTTAAAAGAAAAAAACCCAAAATTTGGGTTTTTGAGCCACCGACGAGAGTCGAACTCGTGACCTGCCGATTACGAATCGGCTGCTCTGGCCAACTGAGCTACGGTGGCAGAATGTATTCTAAAAGTTAACGGTGCAGATTTTACCATAAGAATTGGGTTATATTTAAGAGAGGAGTAGCCATGCCAAGCGGTATCTATGTTTGGAAACTCAATGGAATACCTAAATATGTTGGAAAAGGAGTTGATGTTCATCAGCGGATGAATAGCAAACATACTGATAGTAAAGCACTAAACAATGCTATTAAAAAATATGGTTTTGATTCTTTTGAAAAGGAAATTATTTGTTATTGTGAAGTTCACCAGTTGAATGAGATTGAAAGGCATTATATTAGAGTACTTCATACACATCGCTCTGAAAATGGATACAACCTTACTTGGGGTGGGGATGGAGTTGGCTCTGGCGAAGAACATCCTTTGTTCGGGGTAACAGGAGAAAAACACCCTTCTTGGGGAAGAAAAGCCTCAGCACAGCAAAAGAAGATTCTATCAGAATCTCACATAGGTGTTACGCATACAGAAGAAGTTAAAAAGAAAATGTCAATCTCTAAGATGGGTGAAAGAAACCCACTATTTGGGATGAAACTAGAAAATGCGACCTCTCAGTATTTCGGAGTAAGCAAATCAGTAAGAAATAGTAAGAACATTTATTGGAAAGCGATAATAATGATAAATGGAAAACTTAAGCATATTGGTTATTTCAAAACAGAAATAGAGGCGGCGCAAGCATATAACGACTATGTAGTTAAGCTTAACCTGCCTTATCCTTTAAACAATATTTAGAGATTGGTGCTAATTCATTTGCTAAATTTAGCAAGTTTTTCACTTCACGCCGCGTCTACATATCATGCGAATTGCAATGCTTTCTTATCACACTTGTCCGCTGGCAACTTTGGGCGGCAAAGATACTGGCGGAATGAACGTTTATGTCCGTGATTTGACCAAAGAACTCGGTAAACTTGGCATTCATGTGGATGTTTTTACACGCTCACAAGATGAGCATGTGCCACATGTTTTGCATGATTTGGGATTTGGCAATCGCGTGGTGCATATTCAAGCAGGACCCGAAGAGCCAAAAGGCAAAGCAGATATTTCAAAATATATTCCTGAATTTGCAGAGGGGATTAAGAAATTTGCTGAGGAAAAAGGAATCATCTACGATGCGCTTCATAGCCATTACTGGATGTCTGGTCTTGCGGCGGAGATATTGTCTAACGCTTGGGGCGGGACTCCGATTGTGCATATGTTCCACACTTTGGGTGAAATGAAGAATCGGGTCGCAAGGTCTGATGAAGAGCGTGCGGGAGAAGAAAGGCTACATGGAGAGCGACAAGTTCTCCGTCAGGCGAAGCGGGTTATCGTCGCCACAATGGCAGAGTTGACTCAATTAAGATTCCTATATAAAGCCGATGCCAATAAATTATCAATCATCCCGCCGGGTGTAGATACGAGTCATTTTTATCCGATTGATTCAAGCGAAGCAAAAGAGTTCATCGGTTTGCAACCAAAAGATAGAATGATTTTGTTCGTCGGGCGAATTGAACCTTTGAAGGGCGTGGATACTTTAATTCAAGCGATGTCTTATTTGAGTGATGATTTGCGAAATAAAGAAAACCCTGTGCATCTTGCTATTGTTGGTGGCGATGTGCATGTTGACCCACATGAAATGTCGGCAGAGATGAAGCGCTTGCAAAAAATGTCGGATGATTTGTGTATGGGTAGCACGATTTTGTTTTTAGGAAAACGCGCGCAAGATACATTGCCATATTATTATTCGGCAGCAGAAGTTTTGGTGATGCCGTCTTTGTATGAATCTTTTGGCATGGTGGCGTTAGAAGCGATGGCTTGCGGAACACCTGTGATTGCATCCGAAGTGGGTGGGTTAGGGTATTTAGTTGAAAATGGAATCACAGGTTATACGATTCCAGACAGTGACCCTGTGATGCTCTCTGAAAAAATTTCTTTGATTTTGCGTGACCATAATTTACGCGGTGAAATGGGTTGTCATGCGGTTGGTCACGCATCGAAATATGAGTGGGGGCTGGTTGCCAAGCAAGTGGTGGATGTTTATAAAGAGGTGATTGGTTAGGCTTATTATTATAAATAATACAATTTGTAATATTAATGCTTGCAATGATTGAAAAGAAGCAACTGGCGAGTTTTTTGTATACAAGATAAATGAACAATCATTCATAGTTTTTTCTCACGCATTAAATTCTTGATTGGCTCTCTTCAAACCATGTTCTGTCAAAGTCAGCAAACCTTCTTTTTGTTGAATCAAATCCATGCGTTCGGCAATGCCGACAATTTGCATCGCAAATTGGGGCGACCATTTAAGATGTTCGTTCAAATGCACCACTTCATTTTCTAATTCGGCTTCTTGTGCGGCGGTGTGATTGGCAATGTGCATCGTGAGCATGGTCAGTGCAAATTCAATGCGTTGGTTTTGGCGGCGTTTGGCTTGGGCGAAGAGTCCGCGTTCGGGGGCAAACAAGTAAACGGTCAAGAATGAAGCGCCTGTCATGGTTGCCATCGAGCCTGCAATGGATGCATCCAAAATATTTGCCAGCCAGTATCCACTAACCGCAGAAAAAATTCCAATCAATGCTGAATACAAAATCATGCGTGAAAGTTTGTCGGTTAATAAATATGCCGCTGAAGGTGGTGCGACCATAAACGCCACCACTAAAATTGAACCAACTGCATTGAATGAACCAACCGCAGTTAATGAAACCAACGTCATCAAGGCGTAATGAATTAATGTGGGTGCAAAACCTAATGTGGCGGCGAGTGCGGAATCAAATGTGGCGAGTTTTAATTCTTTATAAAAAAGAATCACAAACAATAAATTCAAAATCAAAATGCCACCAGAAGAATAATAGGCTTCTGGACCAAAATCTAAACCAAATAATTTAACGCGATTGAATGGCGCGAAGGCAAGTTCGCCAAGCAACACGGCATCGTTATCAATGTGAACATCGCCTGCGAAGCGTGAAATCAAAATGACTGCAATGCTAAACAATGCGGGGAACACCAATCCAATAGATGTATCTTCTCTTACCAATTGCGTGCGATTTAATAACTCAACCAAACTCACGGTCAACACGCCCATCAATGCCGCGCCAATTAATAACAATGGCGATGTGATACTTTTTGTTACAAAAAATGCTAATACGATTCCAAGTAACACGGTGTGACTAATTGCATCACTCATCATTGCCATGCGCCGTAAAATTAAAAAGACTCCCACTAACGAACAAGCAACAGCAACCAATGAAGCGATGATTTGAATTTCAAGTTGTGCAAGTGACATCATTACGCTTCTTTCTTAAACGTTTGTTCTGCTTCTGCCAACCCAGCCTGAGTCAACGCCCAAGCATTTTTGGACAACTCCTGAACCAAGCCTTGCTCTTTGAGTTGATTTAATATCAGCGAAACAAATTCGGGATGTGCATTCATAGACCGTAATGTGGCAATGGGATGCCCGCGTTCTTCGTTGGGATGTTGCAATGCCAACGTATGTAAATCTGCTAACACGGCTTGAATGCGTAACAACTTGCGATTGCGTTGTGTGCGGAACCAATTCCAAATCAATCCGCGATTTGGAGCAATCAACATCGAGAAAAATACGATGATGCTCATACACAGAACAATCACTGGACCCGTTGGCAATTTTTCTGCTGAACCGCTGATGAGTGTTCCGCTTACACCAGCGATGGCTCCAAACAAACCACCAAGCACAACCATTTTGTTCAAATGATTTGTCCATTGGCGAGCCGCGGCGGCGGGTGCCACAATCATGGCGGACATTAACACCACGCCGACAGTTTGTAATCCCAGCACAATTGCAATGACTAATAAAGTGGTTAATAGCACATCCAAAAAGCGGACGGGGAAACCTAAACTGCCAGCATATTCAGGGTCAAAGGTAATCAGTTTGAATTCTTTCCAAAAAGCAGATAACAACAATAGTGCAATCGCTCCAATGATTCCCATTGTGATTACATCACGTTGTAACAAAGTCGCGGCTTGACCAAATAAGAATTTATCCAAACCTGCTTGTGTGGCATCGGGTAATTTTTGAGTGAAGGTCAATAACATTAATCCGAAGCCGAAAAAAACAGAAAGCACCAAGCCTAAAGCACTATCATCTTTGATTCTAGTAGTACGGATAATGCTGAGCATAAATAATGTCGCTACCCAGCCTGCAATCAATGCGCCAAGGATTAATACAATCGGCTCGCGGCTTCTGGTGATTAAGAATGCCAATACAATGCCAGGCAATGCCGCATGAGAAATTGCATCACCTAATAAGCTTTGTTTTCGCAGAACAGCAAATGAGCCTAATGCTCCACTGACGATTCCTAAAATAGCAGAACCTAATGCCACTGTGCGAAGGGTGTAATCGAAAAATAAATCGTAAAGTAATTGTTGAATTTCCATGGTGTTATAAATTCTTGTTGACCGCAGACCGCAGACCGCTGACGGCGGTCGGTTGTCTGCGGTCTATCGTCCATTCTTCCCATTTTCATCCGCACTCAAAAACGCAACTTTACCGCCGTAGGCTTTTCTCAAATTTTGTTCGTTGAATACTTCATCAACAGGTCCACAAGCAATGCGGCGGACGTTGAGCATCATCACCCAATCAAAATATTCTGGCACGGTTTGCAAATCGTGATGAACACACACCACAGTTTTTCCTTTGGAGCGTAAATCTTGAAGCAAAGTCACAATCGTTCGTTCAGTGGTTGCGTCCACACCTTGAAAAGGCTCATCCATAAAATAAAGCTGGGCATCTTGCACCAAGGCTCGGGCAAGAAAGACGCGTTGTTGTTGTCCGCCAGAGAGCTGACTAATTTGTCTATCTGCATAATCACTCATGCCCACTTTATCTAACGCATCCATTGCGGCATTTTTTTCAGCACTGCCTGGTCGTTTGAACCAACCCAATGTGCTGTATCTTCCCATCATCACAACATCCAAAACACTGGTGGGGAAGTCCCAATCCACACTTCCGCGTTGTGGCACATAACCAACCAAATGTCTTTGCTCAGGATAAGATTTTCCATACACCAATACTTGACCCGCCGCAGGTTTAATCAAACCCAAAATAGATTTAATCATCGTGGTTTTACCTGCACCATTGGGTCCAACAATTGCCATAAGAATGCCCGAAGGCACACTCATATCAACATCCCATAAAACAGGTTTATCTTTATAAGCAATCGTTAAGTCTGTAATATCAATTGCGTTTGTCATCTTATTCCTCATTCAACGCATTGACAATCGTATCAATGTTATGCGTCACCATGCCAATGTAAGTACCTTCAAATGTGCCTGCTGTTCCCATTGCATCTGAAAATAATGAACCACCAATCACTACATTGAAACCTTGGTCTTGCACTGCGGCTTGCACGGCTTCGATATTTCTTTGCGGCACAGATGATTCAACAAAGATAGCAGGAATTTGTCTTTCAACGATAAAACTTACCAACGCTTGCACATCGGCAGTGCCTGCTTGTGCTTCAGTGCTAATACCTTGCAAACCGCGCACTTCAAATCCATACGCCTCACCAAAATAATTGAAAGCATCATGCGCTGTGATTAAGACTCTTTTTTCAGATGGTATCGTTTCTGCTTGAGTCAACACGTATTGATGTAACTCTGCTAACTGATTGAGATACGCTTCGGCATTCGCTTCATACTCTGACTTGTGAGTTGGGTCTATTTCAACAAGCGTTTCTCTCACTTGTACAACCGCCTTCATCCACAGTGACACGTCAAACCAAACATGCGGGTCGAATTGGTCAGGATACGTTGGCGAAGCATTCAACAAAGAACGGTCAATCAAATCAGTTACTGCTACGGTCTTGATCCCAAATTCGTTCATTTTTTCAATCACTTCGCCCATTTGTGCTTCGAGATGTAAGCCGTTGTAAAAAATCAAATTTGCATTTTGTAATCTTTGTACATCACCTTCGCTGGCTTTGTATAAATGTGGGTCAACGCCTGGACCCATTAATGAGATAACTTCTACATAGTCACCGCCTACGTTTTTGACAATATCCCCAATCATGCCAGTGGTTGTGACCACATTCAACTTGCCCGATGTATTACTGTTTGATTCTGTAGCACATGCACTAACTAACAATGCCAACACAACTGTAAATATAGATATTTTTTTCATAGCGATTTCCTATTAGAGTTTTGCGTGTAGGGACACGGCGAATCGATTTATGATTTTGACGATAAACCGTATCGCCGTGTCCTTACAATTGTTAAAATAATTTTGGTAAAAATCTGCCCGTGCGTTTCATATATTCACGATACTCATCACCAAATTTTTCAATCAAATTGGCTTCTTCCTTCGGCGTGCGGATTGCCATGCCGATAAAGGCTAGAACTCCCAGCAAAGCAATAAACCAGTTATCTGCCATCATGCCAAATGAAATGAACAATGATGAACCAAATGTATAAAGTGGATGGCGAATATATTTATATGGACCTTTTGTGCTCAGCACATGATTTGTGCGCGTTCCGCTGGTGGGGGAGATACCGCTGCCGATACTGCTAAACAACCAGTAAATTCCAAATACACCAACTATGCCAAGTACTACTCCAAGCCAGCGAGCCCATTCAGGTAAACCAATCTTTGACCACGTCATCCATGCGGGATTAATCAAATACACAAAAGGGCTCAGCCAAAGAATCAGTCCACCAATTTTGATGAAGTTCATCATTACAGAGCCATCTACTTTGCGAGAAATTTTCTCGCCAGTTTCTTTATCCGCTTTGATGCGGAAATAAGATGAAATGCCCATGCCTGTCAGTAAAATCACTGCGGCTAAAATACGGAAAATATTTTCGTTCATTTTTTAATACCTTTCATTCTTTGGTGGTTTCGATACGCCGCAAAGAGCAGAGCGCGGCTACTGAACCACCAGTTCTTATTTTTTACCTTTCATTCTTTCTGTTAATTCTAAATATTTGTCGTACGGTTCGGCAGTTAAGCCGTTAATTCCATGTTTGGGAAAATACACACCATGTAAATAAACTTGTCCAATGGTCATCAACGCAATCATTCCCCAAAATGCAAATCTTCCAAATAAAATGCCAATGATTGAAAGCACACCGACAACAATAAATAATTTAGTGATTCGTTTTTGAGTTGATACATGCTTTTCAAAATTATTAAATACAATGAAATAAGCAATGCTTGCAATGATTAAGACAATTAATATTTCTGTCAAAGTAATTGATGGCAGTGACTTTAAAAAAATAGGATGCTCAAACATTATTTTTGCTCAATAAAAATTTTGCTAGTCACACTTAATCCAAGCACATGAGTTTTTTTCTCAACTTTGATAGTCAAATTATGGTCAAAGGGCGAATAATCAGTTACTTCAATCATTGCGTTGGGAGTTAACCCTAGTTCATCTAAATGCCGAAGCAAATCTGCATCTGCGCCTTTGATGCACAAAATTTTCCCAGTTTGATTCTTTCGCAAAGCAGAAAGCGGAGTCGAATCATCTAGCGGCATCTTAAGATCGGCGGTTGGAATCAACTCTCCGTGTGGGTCACGAAGCGGATGCCCTAACGCGGCGGCGATGCGTCGTTCAAAATCTTCTGAAATCACATGTTCGAGTCGCTCGGCTTCTTCATGCACTTCATCCCAAGAATATCCAAGCGTTTGCACAAGCCACGTTTCTAACAAACGATGATGACGAATGACTTCCAACGCGGCTTTTTTCCCTGCCGAAGTTAAAGTCACGCCTTGATGTTTTTGATATTCAAGCAAGGCAGGTTTTTCATTAGCAAGTTTTTGAATCATGCCCGTTACAGAGGCAGGCTTGATATTTAACTCACGCGCCAAATCATTGGTGCTAGCGGGTGAGCCGTTTTCGGTTAACTCATAAATTCTTTTTAGATAATCTTGAATAGAAGTGGATGGTTTCATTAGATGTTCCAAAGTGCCAAAGTTGTGCAAGCAAAGAAAGCCATATAAGCAATATTGAAGCCTGCACCTTCCGTTGCATCACGCACAAAACTTGGCAATATTTTTTTAATCAGTAACCATGCAATCGTCATTGTGACAGGATTGATAAACGCAATCCAAGTTGGGAATAAAGTTTGTCCTGAATACACCAAAACTGAAAACAAGATTGAAGCGATAAGAATAAAAATCATCACAGGCGCATAACTAATAATCAAAACTTTTTTATGACGCTCAATCATTTTGACAATCACATCTTGAGATTTTTCTTCCACTTGATTCAAGGCATGAATATATTCGCCCATGTAATAAAACGTGCCATGCACAAAAGCCCCGATGATGGATGCGCTTCCAAACAAGCCGATAGTTGTTAGCACAGCCCAAGCATTTGCTCCGCCCAAGCCTTGATAAATTTGCCAAAACCCTAATAGCACCAAAGGAGTTGCAAATACACCAAGTAATGCTCCCCAAATCATTCTTGTGGGTGAGAGCACAACCATCTTCTCAGCATCTGATAATAATTTTGCAAACGGTTTTAGTTTGGGATATTCATCTAAGTTAACTTTACTTGCTAATAAAAGCACATCACCAATGGCGTAAAGAAACGCGCCAACGAATGCGATAATTCCAGCAGTGGGTAGTGAGATTAATTCCATAAGTAATTCTTTCCTGTAAAATTTAGCCTTGCCTAAATTATTTTATACCCTTTACCTAAAATTTGTCAAGCAATTGGTACTTGACTCTTGGCGGGGAAATCTGTACAATGCACTTTGTTAGTCCACTGAATTTACAAAGTAAGTCGTAAGAGTAAGTCTGAAATTATCTTCGTGTAGGCAAAAGGATGCGATCGTGAAGAAGGCTACTCATCAACAAACCAAGCAACATAATCGTGATTTGGTCTTGCGGACATTGTTTTCGCATGAGGCAATCAGTCGCGCTGAAATTGCTCGCATTACCAATCTCACACGCACAACCGTTTCCGATGTAGTCAGCGGCTTGTTGAATGAAGGCTTAGTGGACGAAGTGGGACGAGGGGAATCGATTGGTGGAAAAACTCCTATTTTATTGAGCATTGTCCCAGACTCGCGTTATATGCTTGCATTGAATCTTGCTCAAGATAAATTTATCGGCGCAATTGTGAATTTGAGAGGGGAAATCAAAGAGATGGTAGAAGTTCAGGTCAATGATAATAATGGGGAGAAAGCACTTGAACTCGTTTACCAAATATTAGACCAACTCATTCGTAAAAAAATAAAACCGATTGTCGGTATTGGCGTTGGCACACCCGGTTTAGTAAATACTCGTGAAGGCGTAATTGTCAACGCGGTGAACTTAGCATGGAAAGATTTACCTTTGCGTGCTTTGCTTGAAAAGAAATATAAACTCCCCGTTTCCATTTTGAATGATAGCCAAGCGACAGCAATTGGTGAATATGTTTATGGTAATCATCATAAGCCTGATGAAAATTTAATTGTCGTGAATGTCAAATACGGTATTGCGGCAGGTATTTTGATAAATGGACGTTTGTTTCAAGGAGACGGCGGCGGGGCGGGGGAAATTGGTCACGTGGTGGTGCAAGAGAATGGTATTCAATGTCGTTGCGGAAAATCAGGGTGTTTAGAAACAGTGGCAAGCGCACGAGCAATGATGAATCAATTGGGCGTTTCTTCTTTTGAGCAAGCATTTGCCGAATTTTCTGCAAACAATGGAAACGCAAAACAAATTGTCATCAATGCGGGGAAATATTTAGGTGTTTCACTTGCGAATTTAATTGGCACATTGAATATTCAAAAAATTGTCCTCACAGGCTATATGACGCAACTTGGTGACACATGGCTTAATGCAATTAAAGATTCAATGCAAAAAGCATCATTAGAAAAAATGTATGAAGGTACAAAAATCGAGATCGGTAATTTAGATTATCGCGCTTGTATTCTCGGTGCATCTGCATTTTTATTGCTAGATGATTATTCTCTTTTGTTTAGGGAGGAAAATTAAATGGCGTTGCAATTAATCAAACCAAAACTTTCGCCACCGTTGGATGAAGGGTTTCGCCCAGCAGTGTTGGCAAATCAAAATTTTCAACGTGAAGTAAATGCTGAGGGAACAGTATTAATTATCGGCTTAGAAAGAAGCGGTGAATTTTCTCGTTTTGAAATCAAAGTCTATCCACAAGGTCATGCAAAGTTTGGATCAAATTATCAATATGTTGAACGCATTATAAAATTTTTGTTATGGCAACGTGGTGGTCATACCATTTATATTGCTGGTTCTGAAAAAATTGCTGACCATATTCGTAAAATATATTCTGCAACCGGTGCAAGAAAATTTGATTTTGATTTTATGGGCAAGCAAGTGTATGAAAAAGATTTGCGTGTGATTGCTTGTGCATTAGATGAAATGCCCGCTTCATTTGAGACGGGGAAATTGTTGGGGCGAAATTTGCAGGGTCATCGCATCGGCTTTGATTTAGGTGCTTCAGATAGAAAAGTTAGTGCAGTGATTGATGGCAACCCAATTTTCAGTGAAGAAGTAATTTGGGAACCGAAAAAACATGCCGACCCAAGTTATCACTACAACGAAATTATGCAAGCCTTGAAAACTGCGGCAAACAAACTTGAGCGTGTGGATGCAATTGGTGGAAGTTCGGCAGGAATTTATATTGATAATCGCCCGATGGTGGCTTCATTGTTTCGTGGAATTCCGAAAGAACGCTTTGATGAAATTAGAAATATGTTTTTGAGAATCAAAGATGAATTAGGAGTACCCCTAGAAGTAATTAATGATGGCGACGTGACTGCCTTAGCAGGTTCAATGTCTATTGGGGAAGATGGAATTTTAGGAATTGCTTTGGGTTCAAGTGAGGCGGCTGGTTATGTCAACATGGATGGAAAAATTATGGGCTGGTTAAATGAATTGGCATTTGCGCCAATTGATTACAACCCAAATGCGCCCATTGAAGAATGGTCTGGCGACCAAGGTTGTGGAGCATCATATTTTTCACAACAATGTGTATTTCGTTTGGCACCAAAAGCTGGGATTGAAATTCCAAATGATGTGACTGATGCTGAGAAGTTAAAGATTGTGCAAAAGAAATTGGAAGAAGGTCACGAAGGCGCAACCAAAATTTGGCAAAGCATGGGAATCTATTTGGGATATGGCATTGCTCATTATGCCGAGTTTTATGAGATTAAACATGTTTTGATTTTAGGTCGTTGTACTTCTGGCAAAGGCGGAGATTTATTGTTAGAAGGTGTGAAGAAAGTTTTTGAAACAGAATTCCCTGAATTGTTATCAAAAATTGAATTGCATTTACCAGATGAAAAGATTCGGCGTGTGGGTCAATCTGTCGCGGCGGCAAGTTTACCAGTTATTGCTGAGGAACGGATATGAAATTTCATTTAGAGACTGCTGAAATTTATATCCCAGACAATGTTTCGGTTGAAGAAGCATTGTCTCGTACAACGCATTTGTGTATTGCCGCACATCAAGATGATATTGAAATTATGGCGGCGCAACCGATTCTAGAATGTTTTCAAAAAGAAGACGCTTGGTTTACGGGTGTTGTAGTCACTGACGGGCGTGGCTCACCAAGAAATAGTATTTATCAAAACTATTCTGATGAAGAAATGCGCTCAGTTCGTTTTCGTGAGCAATATCGTGCGGCGATGATTGGGGAATATTCTGCCCAAATTATGTTGGATATTCCTAGCAAGATAATCAAAGATTCTTCGAAACATGAATCTGTTGATGACATTGTCAAAATTTTGAAAGCGACAAAACCAAAAGTTGTTTATACCCATAACTTGGCGGATAAGCATGATACGCATATCGGAGTCGCTTTACGAGTAGTAGAAGCCTTACGAAGACTGAATCAGGTTGAACGTCCGCAAAGATGCGTGGGTTGTGAAGTATGGCGGTCATTAGATTGGATGGTCGATTCAGATAAAGTGGTAATGAATCTATCTCATCACGAGAATTTGCAATTGGCTTTATTAGGTGTGTTCGATTCCCAAATTGTCGGCGGTAAACGCTACGATTTGGCTTCGATGGGACGCCGTCGAGCAAATGCGACTTATTTTGAATCGCATGAGGTAGATGCTACGACTGGTTTGTCTTATGCAATGGATATGACTCCTTTGATGCACGATACAAACTTAAACCCAGCAGAATTTGTTCAAGGATTTATCCAGCGCTTTTCAAATGACGTTCAGGAGAGAGTAGGTAGGATGATTTAGGCGTTTTCAACTTTGAATCATCTTCCAGAAAGGAGAATACAAAAAAATATTTCATCGTTTGGTTTGAATTGGTTTGTTCCAAACAATTATTAAGGAGAAGAAAAATGAATAAGAAACTGTTTGCTTTGTTATCACTGTTGGTTTTGGTAAGTATGGTGTTATCGGCTTGTGGCACACCTGCCACAACAGAAGCCCCTGCTGAACAACCAGCCGCCACCGATGCGCCCGCCGCAACGGATGCACCTGCTGAATCAAAGACTTTAAGAATTTACTTACTTGATTACACACCCGATACGATTGCATGGTTGAAAAGTGAAATTAACCCTGCTTTTGAAGCGGCTCATCCTGGTGTGACGGTTGAGATTACAGAAGGTTCATGGTCTGGTTGGGATACAACGTTTGCTGGCTTTTTTGCCGCAGGTGATGGACCAGATATCATCAATCTCGGTTCTGAAATGAATACTTTGTATGGTGAAAATCTTGCGGATATGGAAGCATATCTTGGTGAGGGTGCTTGGGATGAAATTAGCAACTTTGGTCCTGCACTTGAAAACGCAAAGTATGAAGGTAAACTGCGTGGTTTACCAATTTTCACTGCGCCTCGTTACGTGTTCTGTCGCGAAGACTTAATGGAATCTGCTGGTTGGACAACAGGTACGCCAAAGAACTTTGCAGAATGGGAAGCATTTGCATCCCAAGCAACCACTATTGATTCTGCCACCAATTCACTAACTCAACAAGCATTAATTCCAGTAGATGCTGGCTCTATGGCGGATTGGCAATTCTGGCTGTTGGTGTACTATTCATTGGGCGGTGAATTGTATAAAGACGATGGCTCACCAAACTTTGATTCACCTGAAGCATTAGCAACGACTCAATTTATCCTCAACATGCGCCAAGCCACTTATGGACCTGCTGTAAATGCAGTTGGTTCATTGCCGACTGGTCAAGGCTCTGTGATTGATAAAGACGATGCTACTGGTAACGATAATGGTGGTGTATGTTTGGCTCACTCTGGTTGGGCGGCTCCTGCATTTGACCGACCCATTTGGGAAAATGTTTCTATTGAACCATTTTATGGTGACCCAGAAAACTTCCCCAACAGCCGACCTGTTGTATTAGCGTTCAATGATTGGCTTGCCGTTGCTGATTACAGCCCCAACAAAGAACTCGCCGCAGAATGGTTAAAACTTGCTTTCAGCAAAGAAGGCAATCACAAATGGAATGAAACCATGGGCTTGATTCCTGCTCGCAATGACGCTCAATACGGCTATGTGACTGATTCTCCACAATTACAACGCGAAGCCGAATTAGCCGCTGAATATGGTGTTGGTTTTGCTGGCATTAAAGAAGCCGCCAAACTTTCTACCATTATGCAAGAAGCACTTGGCAAACTCATCACCGAAGAATTGACTCCTGAAGAAGTGGTTGCCACTATTCAAGAACAATATGTTGCCGCGTTGAAATAACAATCTATACTTTGAGTTGGGCGAGGCTTCTCCTCTACCTTGCCCAACTCACCACTTTCAAGCAGGAGAAATCCCATGCCAACAAATCCGTATCTCAATGTATTGCTCATGGCTTTATTCACGGTGATTTTTATCATCGGGTGTAGTTATGGCTTGGGGTCAGTAGCCCGTTGGATAGTCCGAAAAAGAGGCGGGTCTCCAAAACATCAAGAAAACACTTTTGCTGGATATTTTTTTTCCGCACCATGGATTACCGGCTTTCTTATCTTTGTGCTTGTTCCGTTGGCATTTTCTTTGTATTGGAGTTTTACAGATTATCGCGTCACATCTTCTGCGCCGCCCAATTGGAAAGGGTTTGAAAATTATCAAACAATTTTATTTAATGACGCTGGCTTTCGCGCTTCAATTATCAACACCTTGTATTTGACAGTCATCGGTTTGCCGTTACAAATGGGTGTGGCATTATTTTTAGCAGTTTTATTAAATCAAAAAATGAAGGGTGAAAAAATTTTTCGCATGGCATTTTATTTGCCAGTGATTTTAGGTTTCAACACAGCAGTGCTTTTATGTTGGCGTCTGATGTTGAACACTGGCACAGGTATTATTAATCAAATTATTCGTTCGTTATCTACTGCATTTTCACCTTTTAATTATCTCAACCGTACTTTAATTTATGTGCAAGAAATTATCACTGGATTTTTTCTCGGTTTGAATACTGGGAAATATAACTTGTTGATGAATATACTAGAAGCAGGTTTCCCCGCAGATAACCGTGTGCCGTTGTGGGTACAAAGCCCATTGTGGACGAAAATGTCTGTGATTATGTTAATGGTGTGGGGATGCGGTGCGATGATGTTAATTTTTTTGGCTGGCTTGAATAACATTCCTAAAGAATTACATGAAGCGGCAGAAGTAGACGGCGCGACAGGCTGGCAAAAGTTTTGGAAGATTTCTTTTCCGCTTCTGACTCCCTACATCTTTTATAACCTCGTCGTCGGCTTGATTGCTTCCTTACAAATTTTCGAACCTATTTTTGTCTTGTATCGAGATAATCAACCGATTATCTCTTCCACAATTTCAATGGTGTATTACTTGTGGCAAAAAACATTCAGCCACTTTGAAATTGGATACGGCTCGGCGATTTCGTGGGTAATTCTGGTGATTATCTTAATCGTGACTGTGATTCAATTCCGCTTACAAGACCGTTGGGTAACGTATGATATTTATTAGGAAAAGCCAATGAAACAATATTTTCCTTTAATCAGAGGTGCATTTCTTTACACCTTGTTGACCGGTGCAACGGTTTTGATGAGTTTTCCATTGTTTTGGATGATTTCATCTTCACTGAAAACGATTCAAGAAACAAACTCGCCCGGCATTGTCTGGATTCCAGCTCAGCCGACATTAGAAGCCTATATCAATATTTTCAATAATTCTGATTTTTTGCGCTCGTATTTCAATTCAGTTTTTTATGTCACTTTGGCAATGGCAGGCACATTGATTTCCATTGCGGCGGTGGCGTATGCTTTCAGTCGCATTGAATGGCCCGGGCGAAATGTTGTTTTCTTCTTAATGCTTTCAACCATGATGATTCCAGCACAGGCATTAATTGTCCCACAATATGTTTTCTTTAATAAACTAGGTTGGATTGGTACATTCAATCCCATCATCATCCCCGGTTATTTTGCAGGTGGCGCGGCGATGATATTTTTGCTTCGTCAGTCAATGGCGCAAATTCCAAAAGAATTAGATGAATCCGCTTTTGTGGATGGTGCTACACATCTGCAAGTATGGTGGGAGATTGTTTTGCCATTGGTCAAAGCACCACTTGCAACGATTGCTACATTTTTGTTTGTGGGTTTGTGGAACAACTTGTTAACTCCATTAATGTATTTGCAAACGATTGATTTATATACTTTGCCTGTTTATGTTTCTACTTTATACAATATCAACCAAACTGTTCAGCCTTGGCCCACCATTATGACTGCGGCAGTTTTAACAACTGCTCCGTTGATAGTTGTATTTTTTATTGCTCAAAGATATATTCTTGAAAGCGTTGTTGTTTCAGGATTGAAAGGTTAATGGGAAACGTCCCGCAGGGTTTCTTGTAAAACTTTGATACTCGAATAACCCTGCGGGACGGTGTTTATTTATAAGAAGGTTGATGTGGATATAAAAAATTTAATCGGTCAAAAATTATTATTTGCATTTAAGGGGAAGCAAACATTATCGCCAGAAATTATCACAGCCTTTAATAAATACCGACCTAGCGGAATTACGTTATTTCGTGCTTTCAATGTTGGCACATTAGAAGAATTAAAAAACCTAAATGAATCTTTGCAAACACTGTCGCAGGAACTTGATTTGCCTTTGTTATTAATCGCCGCTGACCAAGAGGGTGGACAACTAATGGCAGTAGGTGATTGCACGCTTTTACCGGGCAATATGGCGTTAGGTGCGACGCGCTCAAAAGAATTGGCTCGTAAAGCGGGCGAAGTGCTGGGACGTGAACTTGCCGCACTTGGAATTAATGTCAATTACGCGCCGTGTGCGGATGTTAATATCAATCCACAAAATCCAGTGATTGGCGTGCGTTCTTTTGGCGAAGACCCGCAACTTGTTGATGAGTTATCTTCCGCGATGATTGAAGGGCTTCAATCTCAAGGCGTGGCGGCGACTGTGAAACATTTTCCCGGTCATGGCGATACAGACAGCGATTCACATCACGCGCTTGGAACTGTTTCTCATTCCATCGAGCGACTCCACGCTGTTGAATTGATTCCGTTCTCTTCTGCCATTCAAGCAGATGCAAAACTGTTTATGACTGCTCATCTCGGAATCACATCAATTGATGGAGAAAATCCGCCACCTGCTACATTATCAAAAAATGTATTGACCAAGTTATTACGAGAAGAACTTGGTTACGAAGGTGTTGTGATTACTGACGCAATGGATATGCACGCCATTCGTCAGGGAGAATTTTTAGGTGAAGATTCTGTTCGGGCTGTGCAAGCAGGCGCAGATATTTTGATGGCAACAACTGACCCACAAGACCAAGCCAGAATTGCTGAAGGTTTATTAAATGCCGCGAAAAATGAAAAATTAGATATTAATGGATTAAAAATTTCTTACGAAAGAATTATCAAACTGAAACAATGGCTTGCTGAAAAAAATACCAAACCAGATTTAACTATTATTCGATGCGCAGAACATTTGGTGATTGCTGATGAAATTGCTGAAAAATCTATCACGTTGGTTCGTGATGAAAAAAATCTTTTACCACTCAAACTTGAATCAAACAAAAGAGTTGCAGTGATTGTCTCCAAGCCATTAGATTTAACTCCCGCAGATACATCTTCGTATATCACGCCGCAATTGGCACAGGCAATTCGTCAATATCATGCAAATACAGATGAATTTATTATCTCTTACGCTCCCGAAGAAAAAGAAAGAAATGATTTAATAGAAAAATTGAAAAATTATGATTTGATTATTGTCGGCACAATCAATGCTTATACGGAGAAAAGGCAAGCCGAATTTGTAAATCAAATATTGAAATTAAACATTTCAACGGTTGTGATTGCTATGCGTTTACCTTATGATTTAGTAGTGATTCCGCAAGTCTCAACCTATTTGTGTACTTACAGCATTTTAGAACCGTCTATGAAAGCAGTGGCGAAAGCGATGTTTGGTCGAAGCAAGATAACAGGTCAGTTGCCAGTGACCATGCCGAAGTCAGATTGAGGCGGAGAATTTAATCATGTCTCTTTTTTCAGAAATATCCGAACAGCCAGAACGAATCAAAAATTTATTATCAAATCAAAGAAAAAATATTGAGGGGATTGCAAATCAGATTCGTAAACATGAAATTGAATATGTGTTTTTAGCGGCACGCGGCACATCAGATAATGCAGGTAGATATGCAAATTATTTATTGGGGGCAATGAATGGCTTGCCGCTTGCATTAGCAACGCCATCATTATTTACATATTACAAACAACCACCGAAATTAAAAAATGCTTTGGTGATTGGCATTTCACAATCGGGCAAATCGCCAGATATTGTGAGCGTGTTGGAAGAAGGCAAGAAACAAAATTGTTTGACGCTTGCGATAACGAATGAACCGAATTCTCCACTAGGAAAAATATCTGACTTTGTTTTAGATATTCAAGCGGGCAAAGAAAAAGCAGTGGCGGCGACAAAAACTTACACAACTCAATTAATGACAATTGCTATGCTTTCAACCGCGTTGAGTAAAAATAAAACGCGCTGGAATGAATTAAGTAAAGTTGCTGGTTGGATGAAGCAAGTTTTGAAGCAAAATGATTTTGTTAAAGAATCTGCTCAACGATATAGATACATTGACCAAACCATTGTGCTTGGGCGTGGATTTAATTACGCTACAGCTTTTGAGTGGGCATTGAAGTTAAAAGAATTAACTTACATTATTGCCGAGCCATATTCATCTGCCGATTTTGCTCATGGACCGATTGCAATGGTCGAAAGAGGATATCCAGTTTTAGCAGTAGCACCAAAGGGAAAAGTTTTTGGCTCAATGTTTGAAATGTTGAAAAGATTGCGTTCAGATATTTCTGCTGAGTTGGTTGTGATTTCAAACGACAAAAAAGCATTATCACTAGCGCAAGTTCCGTTGACGATTCCGAACGATGTGCCTGAATGGCTTTCACCATTGGTGAGCATTTTGCCTGCTCAATTATTTGCTTATCATCTTACGTTAGCAAAAGGGTACAATGCCGAACAACCGCGTAGCATCCGCAAGGTGACGGAGACAAAATAAACTCCGCGCGGGGATAAATCCCACGCGCTATACATACAAAGCCGACTAAAGTCGGCTACATGACTCATACCAAAATTAAGGTTTCACGAATAAGTTTATTTTTAAGAGCAATATAGGACGCTGATTAACACTGATTTTTTGGTTTTTGTCAGCGTCTATCAGTGTTTATCTGCGTCCAAATTAAATTTGGGGTTAATGATGTTTGTTATCGTAGCATGGACGTTTACGTCCATGCGGCTGAATTTTTTAAGCCTGCATATCTTGTCAGCATGTCAATTTATGGAATAATAGATTCAACGCACCTTTTGCGTTATTCTATTTTTTGGAGGCAGTGTCATGCGCGTGTGTGTTCTCTCTGACGAAGAAATTTCAGATTTCAACCCTGCTCAATTCCTAACAGACTACGAGTGGGAAATGGTCACCATGACCGCACCCGTGCGGGACAAAATCCGCGAGTTGATAGAAAGCAAAAAATACGACATCTTCTTAAATGTTTGTGAAGGCTATGAAATTGAAGATGAGGAAGAAGATTGGGGGTATCACGCCATTGAAGTTGTGCAAGCGTTGGAAGAATTCAACGCTCCATTTACAGGTGCAGGCTCGAATTGCTTCGACCCCACTCGAGAAGAAATGCAAACCAAAGCCGATGCAAACAATGTCGGTTTTGCAAAAGGCTATCGCGTTCATAATGTTGATGAAGCAAAAAATTTGGTCAACACGTTGCGTTTTCCAGTGATGGTCAAGCACCCAAAAAGTTATGGCAGTACAGGCATGATTAAAGAATCGCGTTGCGATTCAATTGAGCAAGTCTTAACCCAAGTAGAAAGAATTTGCTCGCTGTATGGCGCGGCACGTATGGAAGAATTTATCATTGGCAAAGAGTTCAATGTTTTGATTGTAGAAAACCCCGATGATTTTGATAACCCGATTGCCTATCCACCAACTGAATTAGTTTTTCCGCCCGGCGAAGAATTTTGGCATACCGTTGTAAAGTGGGATACATCGCTTCCTTTCAACTTTCGAGAGGTTACTGAACCCGAACTGATTCCTCGCTTACAAGATATTGGCGTGCGCATGTTTAAGGCGATGGGCATTCACGGCTACGGGCGTTGTGATGTTCGTATGAACGAACAAGGCGAATTATTTATTTTGGAAATCAATCCTAACCCCGCTATCTTGCTTCGCCCTGATGAATTTGGTCCCGCCGATTATATGATTTTATATGATAAATACGGCTACAAAGGTTTCTTTGACCGAATCTTCAAAACCGCATTTATCCGTCAACAAATGCGAGCGAAAAGTTAAATAAAACCTTCTGCTTCAAAAATTCCATCAAACGCTTGGCGCGCATCAGCTTCGGCTTTTTCGCGCCATTTTTTTTCAGCAGGCAAAAACAATTCGTCATATTCTTTTTGCACCCAACTTTTTGCTGAATCACTTCCACCAAACCAGCGTAAAGTATGTTCGAAAACGGTTGTTCGTAAACTGCGAATGGCTTGCCATAAAGAATCACCGTATGTGCCAAACTCAAATGCACCCGCATAAAATTTTTTATTAGGATATTTTGAATTAAGCAGTTGATATAAATATTCAGTCATATCACCATTAATCGAATAAAACTCTTCTGGATTTACCCCCGCCACTTGCTTGACCTTGAACCTGCGTGTTGTTTCCTCAGCCTTTTCTTTGTGTGACGGCGGATTCAACACCGTCATCTGATAGCGTGGACCATAGCCTGTGTGAATGTCTAATGCCAAAATTTGTGAATAATCTTTGACGGCTTTTTCATACAAGTTCATCATAAACTTGGTTTCTTCTTGCAATTCAAACCCACCAAATTGCATCCCATTATGGATTCGATATTGTCCCATTAATGCCGTTTCGCGGATTAATGAAATACCTTTTGGTAAGGCGTTAACTACATTCCATAAGAACTTTACCTTTTCAAACAATGGGCTTTTCAACGGGCGATTTGGATTTAATAAAAATTCAAACGATTCGTAATGTGGATTAACTTTTTTCAACTCTTCAAAATTTATATTATTGAAGTTGCGGTTCAAGTCAATGCTGTTTTTATTCACACGCTGATGATATTTCATCCCATGTGGGTTAATTGGGTGAACTATCAAAACGCCTGTATTGTCAGGGTTGAATTTTGATAGATATTCTTTTATGAAAAGTTGAATAATCCCTGAGCCGACATAGCCTTCAATACCATGTAAGCCAGTGGTGAGAATAAACAATTTTTCTTTTTGTTTATTTGCATTGGCGATGATGACATCAATCGTTAAATCAGAGTTGTCAGTTAAGGGAAAACTGTCTAAACGCGAATCAAGCCACAAGTCCGAAAAAGAGGCGAGCGAAGCGCGGAATCGTTCTCTCGAAGATTCGTAAGTTGAGGGGAGGTTAATCATCTGATAAGTAAAAGGGTGCGTCGCGCTTTTGTAAGTAGAAAATCTATATTTGTCAGGCGCGACGCACTCCGGTAATCTAAAATGGACCGTAATTAATGGTGACAGCGATAGCAAGAAAAACTAATGAGGCGAGAATCACCCAAACCCACAAGCCCATGACCCAACGCAACCATTTTGGATAGGTGACTGCTGTGAGACCCAAACAAATCAAAAGCACTGCACTGGTGGGATAAGCAAGGTTTGAAAAGCCATCGCCAAACACATAAGCAAGCACTGCGGTTTGACGTGTAACGCCGACCAAATCTGCTAGCGGAATCATAATAGGCATGATGAGGAACGCTTTGGCGGAACCACTCGAAACAAAAAATTCGATAACGAGTGTTAGAAAATAAATCAACAACGCGGCAGTGACAGGGTTTGCGCCTTGTAATGCGTTTGAAGCGTTGTGCAAAATTGTATCGAGAATGCCACCTGAAGCGATGATATATTTCACGCTTGCCGCCATGAGAATTAACGGAATGGCTGGCGCAATACCTGCTAAGCCTTCGCCTGCGGCTTTCCACGCATCTTTACCAACACCTGCGATTAACCCTGAGCCAATGCCTGCGATTAAGAATAATAACCCGACGATTGGTAATGCTAAATCACTAATGGCAGGGATAAACGGACCTGCAAACAATGCCGCAAAAATTAATATGACACAAACGATTAAGAAAATAATCGCTGGTGTGGTGCGTGAATTTTCTGCCGCAATCGCTTCGCTTGTGAAGTTGCTATATTTTTTTCGTGTCTCTTGTTCTTCTTCATAGACAATAGACGCTTTTGCATTCGCTTCTACTTTTTTGGCATGGCGTGTGAGAAATACTGCCAGCAAAATATACATGAAGATAAAGATGATAATGCGGTAGCCCGTGCCAGAAAATGCAGGTAAATCCGCAATGCCTTGTGCCACGCCAATCGTAAATGGATTTGTAATCGCGGCGGAAAATCCCATATTGGTAGCGAGGATGGACATGCCTAAGCCTGTCAATGTATCCCATTTGAGAGAATACGATAAAGCAATCATCAATGGCACAAGTGGGACAATTTCTTCAAAGATTCCAAAGAATGCACCTAATGCCATAAAGAAAAAAGAAATGATTAACAATAAAGTGTATTTTTGTTTTTCAAATCTTTTTACGATGCGAGCCAAAGCCGCTTTGAGGATTCCGCTTTTGTCCATGACGGCAAAAGCCACGCCGACCATTAAGATGAAAACGGTAATGACAATGACGGTCAAGCCATCGGGTCCTGTCACAACTTCAAGTGGGGCAATGAACCAACGCCAAAAGGGATAATCTGGTCTTTCTGTTAATGCGAATGAATCGGGAACAATCGTTTCGCGCCCATCTACTTCTGTGCGGGCGTATTGACCTGCTGGGATAATGAGCGTGAGGATGCCTGCAATCATCATCAATGCAAATAAAATGACGACGGATTGAATAAATGCTTTCTGACTAATTTGCGCGCCTGATTTTTCTGTCATTGTTTCTCCTAAAATAAAGTAAGGGCGAGGTCATCTCGCCCAATTCATAGGGCGGGAAAACCCCGCCCCTACGAGATTTACAAAGATTTTAAATATTCCAACACAGCCTTAGCATCATCGCCACCTTTTTCGGCATGGACAATCAAGGGAATGTCATGCGGACCTAAAATATCTTTTGCATTCGGATATTCTTTCAATGCGGCTTTGACAATTTCTAATTTCCCCAACATCGCCGCCGCAAAAATATCTAAACGCGCGCCATGTTCTAATAAATAATTGGCAATATCTTTTGCGCCCATGTGAGCCGCCGCACCTAATGCAGTTTCAAAATCACCACCACCCCAATCCCATGTGGCATTGACGAGAGCAGGTTCGCGTTCAAGTAATTCTTTTACACGAGCAATATCTGTGTGGGCTACACCGACAAATTCTTGCACAAGGTCTAGTTCGAGAGCAGGTTTTCTATCCATGGTTGATTCTCCTTGCTGGATTTTAACGCTTCATTCTTAACCTGTATATGGTCGCTGACCTGAACTATATTCTGTGTTTATAATTGGGTTATGAAAATTTGTCTATTATCTGATGAAACAATTGAAGATTACAACCCAGCCAAATATTTAGGAAAATATGAATGGGATTTTGTCACGGTACAAACCCCAGTGTTTGAATTTATACAAGACCTTTCTGCTCGAAAGCAATATGATGTGTATTTGAATCTTTTTGAAGGCTCAGATGATGACAATTCTGGTGCGGAGTTGGTCAAGTCGTTAGAAATACTCAATTTACCATTCACAGGCGCGGATAGTAAATTCTACGAGCCGACGCGCGAGCAAATGCAAGCCGTCGCGGAGGCAAACGGTATCAAGTTTGCAAAAGGCTTCCGCGCGAGTCAAGAAGCGGATTTACATCAAGCAGAAAAGTTGACCTATCCATTAATTATCAAACACCCAAATAGTTATGCCAGCGTGGGGTTGATTCCTGAATCAAGAGTTGATTCATTTGAAGAGTTAAAAGCACAATTTCAGCGTGTGATACAAGATTTTGGTTCAGCGCGTGTGGAAGAATTTATTGAAGGTGGCGAAGTGAGTTGCTTGGTTGCAGATAACCCCGATGATTTTTCATCGCCGTATGCTTATATGCCTGCTGAAGTGATTTTCCCTGAGAATGAAAGTTTTATGCACGAACAAGTCAAATGGTTTAATTGGGATACATTTATTGTGAAATTGCAAAATCAAGATTTACTCAAACCGATTCAAGACATTAGTAAAAAAATGTACTTGGCAATGAATGGTCGTGGATATGCTCGCCTCGATATGCGTGTGAGACCAAATGGTGAAATAGTGATTTTAGAAATTAACCCCAACCCTGGAATTTTGTATTATGGAAATGATGACAGAAGCACAACCGATTTGCCCATCTCATGGGATAAAGATGGACATGATGGCTTTTTAGATAGAATTTTTCGTTCGGCGATTTTGAGAAATAAAAAAAATAATTAGGACGCTGATGAACGCTGAAAACGCTGATTCTTGTTTAATGATATTTCAAAACTTATTAAAAATCTGCGTCAGTCTGCGTTTTTCAGCGTCCCTATTTTATATATGTAAGGTCTAGGGTTATTATCTTCTTGGTCGCATCCAACGCCCGCCGAAGATAAGTGAGAGTAAAACAAAAATAATAGATACCCAAGTATAAATTGTGTTATCGGTGCTTATGCCAATTGTCAAAAAAAGTAAACCGAGCATTAAGAAAATTGTTGAAAATCTTTTTTTGTTCATTGGTTATTTCTTTCAGTTACTTCTTCAAAATCTGAAAAATTATTATCAAACAAATTAGAGGGGATGTTTCTCAACGTTAATTCAAAAAAATCAATCAGATAAGCATTGACAATTTCCGTCACACGTTTACCATTCAATGGACCTTTCAAGCCGAGTTGTGGAGCAATGGGCGAAAGCAAAGGTAAATCGCTAAAATCATAATGCTTTGTGCCTGCAATCGTAATCACGCCAAAACCTTTATTTACATTTGGATAAAACGAATTAAACAAATTATTATTTTTGCTTTCGGTTAAATCCGTCCATGATTGGCTGAACATAAAAAATGCTGGTTGTGAAATTCCGTTTGCGATAATTTCAGATGCGACAGGGCGCATAAATGGGTCCATGCCTAACACGGCTTTACAACGTGAATCAATTCCACAAAATTGAATCGCCGCGCCACCACCTGTGGAATGACCATACACGCCAACTTTATCTAAATCAATACTTTGATTAAAAAATTCTCCCGCCTCATTTTCTTGACTTGACAGTTGGTCAAGCACATAAGCCATATCTTCTGCCCATTGACTCACCAGCACGTTTGCTTTTTCTTCATAATTTGGGTCTTCGGCATTTTCAGGCAAAGCACTTGGGTTATTCGGTGCAATCCTGCCATCAGGAAAAACTGTGACGACTGCTCCGTAAGTATGTTGAATTCCAATCACAACATACCCTTTGCTTGCGAGTTCTAAAGCCTGACCTGCATTTTGAGCATTGAATCCGTTCCAGCCGTGTGAAAATAAAATCACAGGGAATTTTTCTTCAGATTGTGCAAGTGCTGAATCTTTATAAGCAGGGATATGCACCAGTGCCAAATGATTCAAAAAATAAGACGGCATGTTGATATATGTGGCAATGGTTGGGGCGAAAATTTCGGCGTTTTCCATCCATGGGGCTTGTTTATCTGAATCTTTCACATCCGCTGGATACCAAACTTGAATCATAAATTTTCTGGTTTCGTCTTTGCCTGAAAATAATTCTTTGCGAGATGTGTCGTTTAATTCATAAATTTTTGTGCCAACTTGATAGTCACCGCTTGGGGTTGGGATTTGCGGAACAGGCAACAAGATAGGAATCAGCGTCACCAGTAGAAGCAGGCTGAAAGTCAAATAAGAGGCGAGTGGTTTCCAATCAAAAAAGAAGGAAGCGATTGCTAGCAAAAGAGTCAAAGCATACAATGGAATCATCTGCCAGCGATACCCCTCAACAATGAAATGATTCAAAGTGAGGATGAATGCTAAGGCGGGCAAATATCGAATCGCTTGCGGGCGTGGATGACTCCACAGTAAATACGCACTTAATAAAATTGGAATTAAGATTTCAAGCAGACGCATTGGATGATTCTGATATTTGTGCTAATTTTGTTTTGCCATCTTTATATGCCATTGCGCCTACTGCATACATAATGAGGGTGATGTAAATGGTCATGGCGGGGAGTAAAACAATTAATAAGCAGGCGAGAATTAAAGTGGCTAAAAGAATTTGCATTGCAAATGCCATTACAAATGAAACAATGTAATAAATGCCAAACGCGGCGATGAACCCGCCTAAGTTGGCGCGGAAAATTTTCCACCATTCACGAAATTGAAAGACGGCAGTGAAATCATCTTTTTCAATGACGTGCATTTCAGGTGCAGGGATGATAACTGCCATAACAAGTGAAACTGGAAAGATAAAACATGTAAAACCTAGCATGATTACTGTAAATACTAAAGCCATAGATTCGGCTTCTCTTGCACTGGCGTTTTCCATTACGAATGGAAAGGCAAATGAAATTATCATGATGGGGAGTACGAAAATAAGTATAGGCAAGCCAATGACAAGCCTTGCCCCAAATACTTTGAGACCGTCTTTGAAAAGTTTGCCCCAATCAGTCCATGCAATCATGCGCGGAGATTCGCCGTTGATAATCTGTTTGGCAATTTGTGCGCCATAACCAAATAAAATAATGTAGGGAACAAATGGAACGATAAAAGCCAGCAGTGATACTGCAATACCGACGTAAAAATGTTTACGACTTTCATCGTCTTTGACGGGGAACATGAATATTTCATTTAAGTTAAATCCGAAAAACATAATTTTCCTTTTTGTCCACTAATCTTCACAAATTTTATCTAATGAATTAATAATTCGTGAAGATTAGCGTAGATTGGTGGATTATTTTATATTGCGACGCCCATTACCGCCACAAAATGTGCGGCGGCGGCGAGTAACACAAAGATATGCCAAACTTCATGAAAACCAAACACACCGGGCTTGAAGTTAAATATTTTTGTAGCATATACAACTGCGCCGAGTGTGTAAATGATTCCACCGATTAAGAGCCACACGAAAACCCAAGTTGGTAATGCAGAGAGCATTTGTCCAGCGGCAGAGACGCTAATCCAACCCATGATGACATAAATCCCTGCACTTAACCAACGTGGTGATTTGATGTAAAAGATTTTTACAACAATGCCAATAATGGCAAGCGACCAGATAATGCTCAACATGCCCCATTTCCAAAAGCCTTCAAAGGCATTGACGCAAAATGGAGTGTAGGTGCCTGCAATCAAAACATAAATGGCGGCGTGGTCAACTTTGCGAAAAATTTCTAAAGCCTTATCTTTCACTTTCACCATGTGATACGTGGCACTGGCTGAAAAAAGAAAAATCAAACTGACGCCATAAATGGCGAGTGAAATAATTTTTGCAGGCGTACTCCAACCAACAATAAGTAATGCAATTAAACCTGCCAAAGCAAGAATCGCTCCACCCCAATGAGTGAGACTATTTACAGGTTCACGAAAAATTTTAAACATATTATTTATTTCCTTTTCTTAATTTACTTAAATCTAAAACAATTGGTTTTCTTCCAAAAGATGAAAACGCATAAGTCAAAAACAATACAAAAGCACCAATCCCTACGCCACAAAACATGTTGAAATATTCAAGAAAATATGCCAATTTCACTTTTGCAATTTGAGGATACGCCTCAAAATATCGAACTTGATAATCACCGTAGTTATCGCCATACGCTCTACCGCTTAACCAGGGGTCAAAATCAAAAAACATAAACGGAGTCATTGGGTAAAAGGTAATTTGTTCACCATCTTTTGTCGTAAAATCCATTCGCCCTGTCCAGCAAGTTGTACCAGAGGGGCAATCTCCAAACGCGGCGTTGGATAATTCTCCGATGGCTTTTTCGCCAGCCACATCTAATGCAACCGAGCCAGCAAAAAATGCACACGAGGTGATAAATACCAGAATACCAAATAAAATCATAAAGTAATCTTTTGGTGATTTTTTATTTTCTGATTCTGTGTTTTCCATATAGCTCCTATTTATTCGCAATCACAATCAACAAACGACTTGATTTTACATCAAGAATTTGAACTTCGGTTTGAAAGCCCGCCTTTGCAAATGGTTCTTTCATTTTTGATTTGATTGATTCGTCCAACGCTTCGGGGCTTTCGCCCGTGACTTTATACAGCCATTTGAGAAATCCATTTGATGGAAACGCCGCAGGCAAGACTATCAGCCTGCCATTGCTTCGGAGGCATCTTTTTATCTCGGATAAAGTTTCGCTATCAAAAATATATTCGGTTGGGAAAGTTGAAATAATGGACGAAAATGATTCGTCCACATAAGGTAAGTTTTGAGCAACCCCACGCGCGAGTTTTTGGTTTTTCCCAATTCGTTTTTTTGCAAGGCGAATCATCTGGCTAGATTCATCTATCCCGAACAGAGTCAAGTTGAAGTCAAGTAAGAAGCGTTGTAAATGTCCAGGTCCATGACCAAGTTCGAGGATATGAGTCCCACTGATAAATGGCAGAATGCTTCGTCCCCAATTTTTCCATTGACCAAATGATACAAAGGATGCAACGAAATCGTAAGCGAATGCAAATGGATGATAGAGCAGATAAAAGAAAATCCGCATGAAGCGGCGCATGAGGTTCATAATAAAAGATTACACCACAGAGCGCACAGAGAACACTGAGAAAAGATTTTAAGAATCTCTGTGACCTCAGTGTTCTCTGTGGTTAAAGGTTTTATAAAAATGAAGGTTTGACTTGTTTGTCAAACCCTCGTGATTTGCTTGCAATTACGCGGCGGTTGCGTCGTCTTTCTTAGTCTTGCGAACTGCTTCGAGTGCGCCTTTGCCACGTTCGCGAACTTCGTTGGCGAGTTCAACGGTTTTTTCACGTGCTAGTTTTGTGAGTTCATCAGCACGAGCGCGGTATTCAGAAGCGGTGGCTTCTGCGCGGGCAATCAGGTCTTCGGTAGTGTGAGTCGCGCGGTCACGCAATTCAATAGATTTATCCTTAATCAAGGCGCGAGTTTCCTCACCAGATTGTGGGGCGAATAACAAGGCAACCACTGCGCCTGTTAAACCACCGACTACAAATCCTACAAGAAAGGCTCCAAATTCATCACGGTCAGACATGGTATTTCTCCTTTTTTTATTTGAGTTGACCGTCCCGCAGGTTTATTTTTAGGTTTTAATTTTTCTATTGAACCTGCGGGACGTTTTACTTATTTGGGCTTGATACCCAACAATTCTAACATACGCTTCAAACCTGCTAAATAGCCATTTAGTTTGACCACAGGCTCTACAACATTCTCGCCTAAAAATTCAGCAGTGCCTCTTAAGGTGTTCACCGTTTCACTTGTGGCTTGCAAAATGGGTCTCACTTCATTTTGTAGCAAGTTAATCAAACTAGCGAGTTGAATTATCAATACGATTAACGCAACTCCAATCACTAAAGTTTCAAGTGCTACGACAATAATGAACACATCACGGATTTTGTCGGTGGGGGTATCTGGTTGCAAGAGGAAATAAATTGCAACCCCAAGCAAAGCGAGGATTAAGACAACCGCCGCAATCACACTGGCAATGATGACTTTTTGCTTACGTTCCGCCTCTTTAATCGCCGTAAGCTGTTCAGGAGTCAGAGGCGGAGGTGCTGGTTGTTGTTCAGGTTGTGGAAGTGCCATATCTTAATTATAAGGGATAAATGTTGAATTTTCGTTTAATATTTGTTAATCTTATTACATTCCAAGCAATTTCATCTCATGTTTTACAGTCTCAACCCAGCCTTCACTTACAGGTCTTGGGTTATAACCGAGTTCACGTTTGGCTTTGCTGTTATCACCGTAGTATGTAATTCCTGCAACTACTCGTAGTCCTTCAGAAGTGTATGAGTCTGGGAGGAATGCGTCAAATGGAGTAACAAGTATTGACATAATTTTCAGAATTTTATACGACACAATCATTGGAGCAGGTTTCCCTGAAATTTGCCCTGCTAACTTAATAATATCTAAAAATTTATACGCTTCGCCGCAAATGATATAACTTTCACCTATTTTTCCTTTCTCCATTGCAAGAATATGACCCTCTACAACATCGTCAATGTGCGCCCATGAATAGCCCGTTTGGGAGGGAGCGATTGGTAAATTTCCTTTTAGAAAGTCAATCAACCCTTCACGCACAGAGGAAGTGTCGTCAGGTCCATAAATTATACCTGGCTGAACAATCACCAGTGGTAAGCCGTTTGCAATAAACTCATTTGCAATTTCATGTGCGGCGGCTTTGGTTCGGTCATACTCGCTAATATGCTTACCAGTAAAACGATAATTCTCGTCTACTATTTTCCCTTTTGTATCTGAATTGACAGCCACTGTGCTGGTATAAACGCCCTTTGGAATCTTCAACTCTTGCATCAATTCCAGTACATTGCGCGTGCCTTGAACATTAACTTTTTCACCAGGTGTTTTATCTTTGACTCCCACTTTGTACCAACCCGCCACATGATAAACACCATCTACGCCCGTCATCGCCTCACGCATCGACTCTTTATCTGTTACATCCCCTTTGAATAATTTCACGCCCAAGCCTTTCAAATTCTCGGCTTTGTTCACATCCCGCACAGAGGCATGAACTTCATGCCCTGCTTCTCGCAATTTTTTTACAAGCACACCACCCACGAATCCAGTAGCGCCTGTCACAAAGTATTTCATAGGATAAATTCTCCTTGTTGATAATTGTAACTGATTGTTTTTGGTATAAAATCAATAGGTATCTTAGACTTTATGACCTCATCTCTTTCTAGAACTTGGCAATATTTGTTTTCGGTTGTCCTAATTGCCTTGACAACTACTTTGTTTTATTTTCTACGTGATTTTCTCAACACAACCATCGTAGCACTTTTATATTTAATTCCAATCGGTGTAGTTACAGGCATCGGCGGACTTTTTCTTGGTATGACGAGTGCCGTATTATCTTTCTTTACATTAAATTATTTTTTCATCCAACCTTATTACACCTTATCAGTTCACCAGCCAGCGGATTTGGTGGTCTTAACAGTGTTTTTGATTGTCTCCGTTGTGTTAAGCCAATTGATGGGAAAAGCACAAGCAGGTGTCGCCGCCGCAAATGCTAGAGAACAAGAAGCGACTCAATTATATGAACTCAGTGTGGCTCTAACTGGATTGAACGATGAATCTGCAATTGCTCAGACATTGGCGAAACAAGTTTTATCTTTGACAAATGCAGAATATGTGGAAGTGAAATTAGCAACAGGCTCTGTTGGTCTGCCAGAAAAAACTTTGCCAAACAGAAACGCTGATTTGCAAATTCCAATTCAAACGATTAAAAATGTTTTAGGGGAGATAATGCTGTGGCGGGCAGTACCCAGTTTCACGTCAGGTGAGAAGCGATTGATTCAAACATTTGCGAGTCAAACCGCATTGGCATTAGAACGTGCTAAGTTTGCTCAATCTGAATCAAGGGCAAAAGTTTTAGAAGAAAGTGACAAATTAAAATCGGCAATTTTATCTTCGGTATCACATGAATTGCGCACACCGCTTTCAACCATCAAAGCGGCATCATCAAGTTTGCGGAGCAATGAAATAAGTTGGGATTCGCCTGCGCGTGTGGAGTTAATTTCTGCGATTGATGATGAAGCCGACCATTTGAATTTGTTGGTTGGGAATTTATTGGATATGTCTCGTATTGAAGCGGGCGTGTTGAAACCAAAACGCGAATGGAATATGTTGGCTGAAATTGTAGGCGGTGTTTTGGAACGCATGAAGCATTTTGCGGAGAGACATAAAATAGAAGTTGAAGTTTCTGAAGATTTACCACTCGCACCTATGGATTATGTGCAAATGGAGCAAGTCTTTACAAATTTATTGAGCAATAGTTTAAAGTATGCACCTGAAAAAACAGTAGTTCGTATTTCTGCAAAAGTTGATGGTGATATGTTGCATGTAATTTTAAGTAATCAAGGTCCGCAAGTGCCGAATGAAGACCTTGAAAGAATCTTTGATAAGTTTTATCGCGTCACTGCGTCAGATAAAGTGACAGGGACTGGGCTCGGTCTTTCAATTTGTAAAGGAATCATCGAAGCACATGGCGGAAACATTTGGGCAGAAAATTTACCCAATGGCTTTGCATTTAATTTTACAATTCCATTGTTATTAGATGGAAAACCTGCGCCAAAACTCCCGTTAGATTCGGAGATGGAATGAATAACGCGCCACATATCTTAGTCATTGACGATGAACCGCAAATTTTACGCGCACTTCGTACAATATTAACTGAAAAAGAATTCAAAGTTTCAATTGCGAATCGTGGTGAAGAAGGTTTGAACATTGCCGCAACTCAAACACCCGATGTGATTATTTTAGATTTAGGTTTACCAGATATGGATGGTGTTGAAGTTTGCAAACGCTTGCGTGAATGGTCTCAAGTGCCAATTATTGTATTGTCTGCGCGTGATAATGAAAAAGATAAAGTGAGCGCGTTAGATAATGGCGCCGATGATTATTTAACCAAACCATTTGGTATTGAAGAATTGTTAGCGCGTGTGCGTGTCTCATTGCGTCATTCGATTCAAAAACAAGGCACACAAAGCAAAATTGTAAAAGCAGGGGATTTAACGATTGATTTAGTTTGGCATATCGTTAAACGTGGTGATGAAGAAATTAAACTCACTGGCACAGAATATAAACTGCTGGCATATCTCGCATCCAATCATGGGCGCATCTTAACGCATCAAAGCATTCTTTCGCATGTGTGGGGCGAAGCCGATGCTGACCACACCGAATATCTGCGTGTGTATATGCGTCAACTTCGCAAAAAGTTGGAAGAAAATCCAGAACGCCCCAAGTATGTTGTCACGGAGCCGGGCATCGGCTATCGTTTTATGGCTGATGAATAATCCCTAAAAAACGCCCTTTTTAGGGCGTTTTTTATTTGTTCTTTATACGATTGGTCAAAATTTTTGTCAGCGTTTTATTTCGAGGAATTAAGATTTTTATATAACTCGAGGTGAAACATGCTAGATACAAAAC
>JAEURH010000159.1 GCA_016789365.1 Anaerolineales bacterium | reverse complement strand
GGTACATACTATCGTGTCTTGGGACTTTGCCGCCGCTACCCGCCCCGGTTGGAATTCCACTATTTTTGGTCCGTACTTCGTTATTGGTGCTTTACATTCAGGTATGGGTGCGGCAGTGGTGGTGCTTGCCGCCGTTCGCAAATTTATCAAAAACATGGATTACTTCATCCGTGCTGAGCACTTTGATGCAATCGGTAAACTCATGCTCATTATTTCAATGGGTTGGGCATACTTCTTCTTCAATGACTACATGGTGCAATGGTACGGTGGTGACAAATGGACGAAGCAATTGCTTCATTTCCATGAAGCGGGTCCACTAGGCTGGATGTGGTTTGCAATGTTAATCGTCAACATTGCCATTCCGTGGGCGATACTTTGGAATCCAAAATGGCGTTCTACGCCATGGCTGGTTTCCACAGTTGGTATTCTTATCAATATAGGTATGTGGTTTGAACGTTATATCATCATTCCCATTTCATTGACGATTAACCGTATGCCATTCACTTGGCGCCAATATACACCAGGCATTGAAATTCCGCTTGGGATTGGTACGCTTGTTTTATTTATTTTGCTATATGTCATCTTTGCCAAATTGATTCCGATGATTCCCGTTTGGGAAGTACAAGAAGGTCAGATGGCACATCAACTCAAGAAATTTGGACGCGAAACAGTCGTTCAAGTGAGTGAATTGGAATAGGAGCACGCAATGGCTGAATCCAAATCTAAAAAATCACCGGGCGTGTTAGCAGTTTTCGGAGACCTTGAGCCAACTGCAGACGCCATTGAGCAACTCCGTAAGCTGGGAGTAAGTGACGACTGCATGAATATCGTATCAGGCGTCCCCGTGACAGAAGCGATGTTAGGTCGCCCCAAACAATGGTCAAATGTGCCGCGCGTCGCTATGGGCGGAGCCATCTTAGGTTTTTCTGCCGCCGCCTTCTTGGCTTTTATCGCGCCATATTGGTATCCATATCCAATTCAAGTTAGCACGCAAGCCTATGTGCCATGGCCCCCCACCTTTGTATTGTTTTTTGAATTGACAATGCTGGGTATGTTGCTTTCCACTTTTCTGGCTGTGTTTTTAGATAGTTTCTTCCCGAACTATCGCCCAATGCAATATGTGCCAGAAGTGAGCGATGGTAAATATGCCATCATTGTGGATTGTGACCATGTGCCAGAAAGCAAAGTGAAAGACTTATTGAAAAAACTTGGCGCAGAATCGATTAAGCCTGCGGAGGCAAAACAATTATGAGATTATTACGACAACTTGCAGTCGTTTTTACTGCACTAGGCATTATCGCCAGTATCATTTTGATTTTTTCATTTGACATCATAAAGTTTGAGTATGTTGTCTTTATGGAACTTCAAGATTCTTTTGATGACCAAGAATCTCCATTGGCTGTGCCTGCTCGTTCTATTCCAGTAGATGGATATGCCTACTTGCCAAATACGGTGCCAGATAACCCAGTGCCAGCAGACGAAGCCTCTGTGGCTCGCGGTGCGAATTTGTATCAAATTCACTGTGCAGTTTGCCATGGCACAACAGGAACCGAAATAACCACTGTATCTTCGTTTTTTGTAAAAGTAAAACCAACCAACCTTACTAGCGAAGAAGCGCAGTCTTTATCAGATGGTGAAATTTTCCTCACCATTTCAAATGGTAAATTCAACCCCAATAACTCGCTATTCCCTGATGTGCAATTTTCTGGTCAATGCCCGCCATTAAACGAAAACCTGACAGTTCGTGAACGCTGGGATATTGTCAACTTCATCCGCACATTGGCGGCACAATAAGGATAGGGAGAGAAAAATGAATGATGATGTAAGAAGTTATATTTACGGCACAATTGTCATATTCCTTGTGGGTGTGATGGCTTGGATTGGCTTTCTCTATTTGAATGCCTGTGGATTTACATTAACTTGTGTGCGTGGTGATTTGCCTGTTTATCGCACACCTGTGCCAAGCTTAATTCCTGCTACTATGCCTGTCATGCAACCTGAAACAGCCTCAGAAGAAATAACAACTCAAGAATTATGTGAAGTGAATGCCCAGGCATTAATCGAAGCATGGGTTGCTTCTAGTGTTGCTGAATCACAAACATTCCAATTTACAGATGCAAACGGCTTGACTTGTCAGACCACTTTTGAAGAAGCCAAAGCACTATTTGATAGTGCACAACAACTTTCGTCACAAATTATTTTTGTAGGCAAGCCAGTTCAATAAAATTTTATGCAAATGAAAAGACCCAATCATAATTGGGTCTTTTTGATTCTGGCAGAGAGAGAGCGGGATTTGAATATCATCTCCTCAACGGAGGCACGTGAACCTAAATAAAAATACGCCTTATGCAGGAGTATTTTGTGGCGGAGAGAGTGGGATTCGAATATCATCTCCTCAATGGAGGCACATGAACCTAAAACAAAAATACTTCTCAAAAGAGAAGTATTTTATGGCGGAGAGAACGGGATTCGAATATCATCTCCTCAATGGAGGCGCGTGAACCTAAAATAAAAACGCCTCGTAAAGAGACGTTTTTGTGGCGGAGAGAGCGGGATTCGAACCCGCGAACCTTTGAGGGTTACACGCTTTCCAAGCGTGCGCGCTAAGCCAGACTACGCGATCTCTCCAATTTAATTATCAAGCGGGCAGATTATACCAGAAGTTTTTGACCAAGTAATCTAAAATTCAATTAATTCTTAACTGATACCATTGCCTGCTAGGAGATATTCGATGAAAACCATAAAACGCCTCTTTCTGACCGTATGCCTGATTCTGCTTGCCCTCATTTTATTCTTCCCTCTCAGCATTTTTGTAGATTCACTCATTGGCAAAGATAGAATCAAAAACTTAGCCAACACTGTTATTTCAAGCCAAGATAATTTACCTGACGTTTATGCCTATGTTGCCAAGCCACAAGGCGATGGACCTTTTCCAGTTGTTATTATGATTCACGAGTTTTATGGCTTGAATGAGAAACTCATCTCCAAAGCAGATTTGCTTGCTGAACAAGGATATTATGTAATTGCGCCCGATACCTTTCGCGGTGCATCCACAGCATGGATTCCACGCGCCATTTATCAAGTGATTAACACAGACCAAGCGCAAGTCAATCAAGATTTAGATAAAGTCTATGCTTGGGTGCAGAGCCAGCCCGAAGCAGATATGAAGCGGGTTGGCATTCTCGGTTTTTGTTATGGCGGGCGAGTTTCGCTTTTGTATAGTTTGTATAATCCAAACATGGCGGCAACAGTCATTTTTTACGGCTCATCTGAAACAAACCCTGAAGTGTTGAAAAATTTATCAGGTCCTGTGCTTGGAATTTTTGGCGAGGCAGATGCATCCATTCCATTGGAAGAAGTCACTGCATTGGAAAATGGACTTGAACAAGCAGGCATTCCACACCAAATTTCGATTTATGAAAATCAGCCTCATGCTTTTATGGTAGATGCGGATGGAATTAAAGCGGGCGGCGCGCAAGGCGAGGCATGGAATGAAATGCTTTTATTTTTAGACGAAAACTTGAAATCAAAATCATTTTCTCCAACAAAAAATTCATTTACTTATAATGCCCCTTTCCCTTGGGATTATTATTTGATGTTAGTCTTTGAACATGCTTTTGGTAGTGCAAGTCACCATTAAAATGTAGGTCACGCTTGTAGCGTGACATGATAATTTAAGCAACAATAAATCAGTAACGAGACTGTAAGAAATTTACAGTCTCGTTACTGATTAAGATAACAAGTCTTTTATCTCATTCAACATCTTCACCATTTGCTTTCTGGCTTCGTCGTCTCCTACGCCTGCGGTGCCGATGTTATCACCACGCTCCAAATTGATCTGAAGTTTATTCAAAACAATTTTTCTTTTTGCAAACTCATCCCAAGTTAAGAAATTTCGTTTTGATTCTATCGTCCAATCATTTTTCCAATACAAGCCACTGCCACAGATTGCAAAACCAACTTTATTGTTACCAAAGATTGTATCGTCATACACCATAATGATTTTTTCATGGGCGGGAATATTAAAATTTTCGTTCACAGTTTTCCTGCGTTTGGAATCTATTGTTTCATCTAGATATAAGTTTCTGACATCTTCATACTTTATACAAATTTCCCGAATTGACTTCGGTGCATCTTCTTTGGTAACTTTTTTGTCAGCAACCTTAATGGGCGCGCCACAATTGGGGCAATTTGATTTATGCTCTGTGAATTCTGAACCACAATATTTGCAAGTAAACATAGTTTGCCTCTAAATAGTTTTTATTAATTTTACAACGATTAATAAAAAACAGACTTCTTTTACAAAGAAGTCTGTTTTCAAATATTATGAAGTTATTTCCCCAACTTCTTCTTAAACGCCTCCGTTAATGCAGGGACAATTTCAAACAAATCACCAACTACACCATAACGTGCGGCTTTGAAGATGGGAGCGTCAGCATCTTTA
>JAEURH010000158.1 GCA_016789365.1 Anaerolineales bacterium | reverse complement strand
GTGCTTGGTCCTGCTTGCGGTTTAATTCTTGCAGACCTTGGCGCGGAGGTGATTCGCATTGAGCCGATTGATGGTGACCCAACTCGCAAACTCAAAGGTTTCGGCACAGGCTATTATCCGTTTTTTAATCGCAACAAAAAAAGTTTGGCAATTGATATCAAATCGAATCATGGCAAAGAAATTATTTTCAAACTTTTAGAATCAACCGATATTTTGATTGAAAACTTCGCACCTGATACGATGACACGACTCGGTTTTGGATACGACTCTCTCGCTTCTCTCTACCCTCGGCTTGTGTACTGCTCTTTGAAAGGATTCTTCCCCGGACCTTATTCAAACCGCCTTGCGCTCGATGAAGTCGTCCAAATGATGAGCGGATTGGCTTACATGACGGGACCTGTCGGTCAGCCGCTTCGCATGGGTGCATCAGTCATTGACATTACAACTGGCATGATGGGTGCATTAGCCATTCTTTCAGCATTAAGAGAAAGAGATGAAACAGGCAAAGGTCAGTTAGTAAAAAGTGCTTTGTTTGAAACCGCCGCTTTTATGATGGGGCATCACATGGCTTATTCAGCATTAACTCAAGAACCTGTTCCGCCCATGCCTGCCAGAGTTAGTGCTTGGGCAATTTACAGAACGTTCAAAACTTTAGATAATGAATTGGTTTTTATCGGAGTCACCAGTGACAAACAATGGATTCGCTTTTGTGAATCGTTTGAACGAAATGATTGGTTATCAGATGAAAGACTTTCCACCAATAATGGTCGTATTGACCAACGAGATTGGTTGCTTCCACAAGTTGAAGAAATGATTGCAAAATATTCATTGCAAGACGTTTTATCCAAATGTGAGCAAGCAGATTTGCCTTTCTCGCCAGTTGCCAAACCTGAACATCTTTTTGCAGATGAGCAATTGATTCAAGGAAATAGTTTATTAGAAACTACTTTACCAAATGGAACAAAAACTCAACTTCCACGCTTGCCGATTTTGTTAAATGAAGCAGGTACAACACTTGAATCGAATCCGCCGAAAGTTGGTGAACACTCAAAAGAAGTTTTGGCTGGTATTGGATTTGGAAATAATGAAATTGAGAAATTGATGAGTGAAGGTATTGTTGCCGGATAATTTTTAGTTCAAAGGAATATTATGTTTGATTTACTTATCAAAAACGTGAAACTGGTGCGACCCAATAAAACGAAAGTTGAAGTAGTAGATATTGCTATCAGCGAAGGAAAAATTCAAAAAGCAGAATCAAGTATCCCTGCGAATGAAGCGAAAGAAATCCATGATGGCAAAGGACTATTAGCATTTCCAGGTCTCGTAGATGCGCACATGCATGTCGGGATTTATTCTCCATTAGCAGAGGATGCGATTACCGAATCCAAAGCGGCGGCGATGGGTGGGGTGACATCTGCGATTACATATTTTCGCACGGGCGAATATTATTTGAATAAGGGTGGCGCATATAAAAATTTTTATCCCGAAGTGTTGGAGATTTCAAATGGAAAATATTGGGTGGATTATGCGTATCATCTCGCGCCGATAAATAAAACTCACATTGATGAAATGCCGATGTTGTTAAATGATTTTGGTGTTTCATCCTTCAAAATTTTTATGTTTTACGGCGGGCATGGACTTCATGGAAAATCTGACCAGCAACATAATTTTTTGAAACTTGAAGGCGATGAAAAATACGACTTCGCGCATTTTGAGTTCATCATGCGCAAGTTGAGTGAAATGATTGAAGCAAACCCGAAACAAGCACCATATTTGAGTTTGAGTTTGCACTGTGAAGTTGCAGATATTTTGAATGCATATACTTCGATTGTGCAAAAAGATGGGAAATTAAAAGGCTTACACGCTTACAATGCCGCACGCCCACCACATAGTGAAGGTTTGGCGGTTTTTATTGCTTCGTATTTAGCACATGAAACAAGTTGTGTAAATATCAATTTATTACATCTCACTTCACGCAAAGCATTAGAAGCCGCGTTGATGATGCGAGATTTATTTCCACATATTAATTTTAGACGTGAAGTAACCATTGGACATTTGTTATTAGATGTGGATGAACCAAATGGCGTGTTAGCAAAAGTGAATCCGCCGATTCGTCCGCGTGCGGATGTAGAGTTTTTATGGGAAAAAGTTTTGAGTGGCGATGTAGATTGGGTGGTCAGTGACCATGCTTGTTGCTCAACTGAAATGAAATATAACGCCGAACACCCTGATGATATTTGGATGGCGAAATCTGGTTTTGGCGGCACAGAATATATGTTGAGTGGATTACACAGTGAAGGCACAAAACGTGGACTTTCATTAAATCGCATGGCAGAACTTGTTTCATGGAATCCTGCACAACGATATGGTTTATTAAATAAAGGTGATATTGCTGAAGGCTACGATGCCGATATTGTTTTGTTTGACCCAAATGAATCTTTTGTTGTGCGTGCAAGTGAATCAGAATCAAATCAAGGATATACGCCGTTTGAAGGTCACGAGTTAACGGGGAAGGTCAAAGCGACATTTGTGCGAGGAAATAAAGTTTTTGAAAATGGAAAGATTATCGGCGAAGCAAAAGGAAAGTATTTGAATAGACCAACGGTTTAATTAACCGACCACAGACGACTGACCGCTGACCACGATTTACAAACGGTCTGCTGTCCGCGGTCTGCGGTCAAATTTTCAAGCAACATATATAAGGAAATCATTTTGAACAAACGCTTATTGAATGTAGGATTAATTGTATTAATAGACATGCTCGGCTTTGCACTGATTGTGCCATTGCTGACGTTTTTCGCTGATACTTTTGGTGCCACAGCTTTCCAAACTGGTTTACTGGTTTCATCCTATGCCGCCATGCAAATGATTGGCGCACCGATATTAGGAAGATTATCTGATAAATATGGTCGCAGACCTGTTTTCTTAATCAGCATTGCAGGCACATTGATTGGGTTTTTAATTCTCGGATTTGCGAATTCATTATGGTGGTTGTTTGCCAGTCGCATTCTTTCAGGACTCACTGCTGGAAATATTTCCGTGGCTCAAGCCTATATCGCTGATGTAACTGATGAAAAGAATCGCGCACGTGGCATGGGTATGTTCGGTGCGGCATTCGGTATCGGATTTATTTTAGGTCCCGCATTGGGTGGCACATTGAGTCAATTTGGTTTTGCTGTTCCAGCATTTGTTGCGGCAGGATTAACTTTTATAAATTTGTTAACTGTTTATTTCTGGTTACCTGAATCATTAACAGAAGAACGACGTGCTGAATTAGCAACGCAAAAGAAAGTAGATGTATCTTTTAATGCACTATTGATTGCATTAAAACGCCGATTAGTTGGTCCGTTATTGTGGGTGCGATTTGGTTTTGCAATTGCATTCAATGCTTTTCAAACTGTCTTTCCACTTTACTTATTAAACAAATTTGGTTTAGATGCACAACAAACAGGTTATATCCTTGCTTATATCGGAATTGTTTTGGTGATTATGCAAGGCGGGGCAATTGGTCCGCTTTCAGCGCGCTATAAAGAATCAACTTTGTTGATTGCGTTTCTAGGTTTTTCATTAATCGGTATGGTGGGTTGGGCATTTTCACAAACACTCAACACACTTTTAATTTTTATGTTCCCCATGGCAATTGGTGCAGGTTCATTCAATGCATTAATTAATTCTGCTATTAGCAAAGCGGTCAATCGCGATGAAATTGGTGGCATGTTAGGTTTTGGTTCAGGTCTCGAAAGTGCCACGCGCATCGTCATGCCTGCGCTTGCAAGTTATTTGCTCGGCGCGTATGGAACTTCTACACCTGGTATTTTAGGTTCGGTGGTGATGGCAATTGTCACAGTCTATGCCTTTATGAATTTGCGGAATCAATAAAATGAAATTTGGCATTCACTCTCCTTCATTCATTTACAACGAATCGAATATCTTTGATGGCATTAAGAAAAAAGTCATCTGGATTGAAGAACATGGTTTTGATTGGTTTTCCGTGATGGATCACATGATTCAGATTCCCGTTCATGGATTGCCCGAAGAACCTTTCATGGAATCATGGACGCTTCTTTCCGCGCTGGCAGTTTTCACTGACCATATACGTTTATCTACACTTGTGACATCTACTTCCTATCGCAACCCTGCTTTGTTAGCAAAAATGGTTGCAAACTTAGATTTGATTAGCAAAGGACGAATCACATTGGGCATTGGTGCAGGTTGGTATGAAGATGAATACAAACAATATGGTTTTGAGTTTTTACCAAAACCTGCTGAAAGAATTTATCGTTTAGAAGAAGCAGTGAAATTAATTAAAGAAATGTGGACTCAAGAACGAGCCACATATCATGGAAAATATTTTCATGTAGAAAATGCAATTCTCGAACCCAAGCCGATTCAAAAACCACATCCGCCAGTATTAATCGGTGGAGCAGGCGAACAATTAACTTTGAGAACCGTCGCCAGAGTGGGGAATATGTGCAACTTCATC
>JAEURH010000157.1 GCA_016789365.1 Anaerolineales bacterium | reverse complement strand
ATAGCCCTTTGGCAAATCAGGATAATAATAATTTTTTCTTGCAAAAGTATTATGTTTGTTGATGGAACAATTCAAAGCCAGACCAACCAATGCGGCGAGTTCAATTGCTTTTTTATTTGCAACAGGCATAGCACCAGGCAAACCTGTACATGTGGGGCAGATGTTTACATTGGGTTCTGGCGCGGATCCATAATCTGCGGAACAACTGCAAAACATTTTGGAGTTGGTGAGCAGTTCGCCGTGAATTTCGAGTCCGATTACGGGTTCATACTTTGTCATGATGATTCCTGAAAGAATTCACCACGGAGTTCACAGAGTTCACAGAGATTTTTTGGGGTTTTCTCCGTGTTCTTTGTGTTCTCTGTGGTTAAAGAGTTGGTAACTTTTTGTGCCAATCCGTCACTTGTTGATAGGCATGGCCAACTTGGAATAAAGTGGCTTCATCTAAATGTTTTCCAATCAATTGCATTCCAACGGGCATGTTATTTGAGAAGCCAACAGGAACTGCTAAAGCAGGAACACCTGCTGGGTTGGTGGCTACTGAATAAATATCGGAGAGATACATTTCGAGCGGGTCATTTGTTTTTTCGCCAATCTTGAATGCTGTGGTGGGGGAGATTGGGGCTAGTAAAACGTCGCAGGTAGCAAAAGCGGTTTCAAAGTCACGACGAAGAAGCGTGCGAACTTTTTGTGCTTTGAGATAATACGCATCGTAATATCCAGCAGATAAAGCATAAGCACCAAGCATAATCCTACGTTTGACTTCATCACCAAAACCTTCACGTCGAGTTTGTAGATAAATATCAATCACATCTTTTGCATTTTTTGAAACGGACAAACCAAATCGCGTTCCATCAAAACGCGCGAGATTGGAACTTGCTTCGGCGAACAACAAAAGATAATAAACGGGCAAACCATATTTGGTGTGCGGAAGCGAGACTTCGTGAATTTCCATGCCGAGTTTTTCGTAGGTGCAAATCGCTTCTTGAATTGCAGACTCAACGCCCGCTTCCATACCTGCTACAAAATATTCTTTTGGAATACCGAGTTTCATACCTTTGACAGATTTGTTTATGTTTTGATGATATTGCGGAACAGGTGAGTTGTATGTGGTGCTATCGTTTTCATCGTGACCAGCAATATGTTCAAGCACAGTTGCACAATCATACACATCACGAGTCATTGGACCAATACCATCAAATGAAGAGACCAGAGAAATTAATCCATAACGCGAGACTCGTCCGTAGGTTGGTTTGATACCTGTTACATTACAAAAACTTGCAGGCTGACGAACTGAACCGCCAGTATCTTCGCCAATGGAAAAAGTTGCCAAACTTGCAGACATTGCCGCCGCTGCACCGCCACTTGAACCACCTGGAACGTAGTCAAGATTCCATGGATTATGGGTGTTGAAAAAAGCAGAATTTTCACATGATGAACCCATGCCAAATTCATCCATGTTTGTTTTGCCGACGAGCACTGCACCTGCATCTGCTAATTTGTTTGTGACTGTGGCATTGTATTGCGGAATATATTTCTCAAGAATTTTGGATGAGCAAGTTGTTTTGATTCCGCGTGTGGAAATACAATCTTTCATTGCAAAAGGAATGCCTGTGAGTGGAGTAATGTTTTCTCCTTTGGCAATTCGTTCATCGGCTTGTTTGGCTTGTGCTAATGCGACATCATCTGTGACGGTGACATAGGACTTAACTTTTTTGTCCACTTCATGGATGCGTTGAAGCATAGCTTGAGTAAGCTCTACACTACTAATCTTTTTTGTAATTAGTAATTGATGAATTTCTTGGATGGTTAAGTTTGTTAATTCCATAAGTTAGTCTTTAGATAGTAGAAAACAGAGAGCAGTTTCTGAAGCTTGTTCTCTACTCTCTGTTCTCGTAATTTATTCATCACCTAAAACAGTTGGCACTTTGACGTATCCGCGTTCAGATTGTGGAGAATTCTTCAAAAATTCTTCGTGACTCATCGAAGGTTTTACTTCATCTTCGCGTAAAACATTTTCTGCATTGGCAATATCAGATGCGGGAATTACATTTTCTGTATCCACTTCATTGAGCATGTTGAAATAATCAATGATGGAAGAGAATTGTCCGCTGAATTTTTGTGCTTCTTCTTCCGAGATTCCAAGTCGGACTAAATTTGCGACATGTTTTACTGTTTTTGTATCTATTGTTGACATAACAACCTTTCTATTCGTGATGTTGAGTCATTGCTTGTATAAAATTCATACCTGCTAAAACTTGATGTATCCTTTGTTCTGCCAGTGTTCCGATATACTCACCTAATTGTGTTTTATTGATTGTAAATACTTTTGCTACTTCAATAACACTTTGTTTCGGTAAATTTGCTTCATCCGCTTCAAGTAATATATTGCCAATAAATTTTGCTTTTTTCAAATTTGATGTCAGTGTACAAACAATTAATTTATTGGATGTATCTTCTTGAATAACAACACACGGATGTGCGTAATCAGATTCTATTTGATTTGTTTCGTTTGGTGAAACCCAAAACACATCACCTTTCTTAATATTCATATTTATTATTTTTGCTCAAATTTAATTTGCAATTCTTTCAACTGTTTTGGCTCAACTTCAGACGGCGCATCTGCCATCACATCGCGTCCTGTTTGATTTTTTGGGAATGCAATCACTTCACGAATATTGGGTTCGTCCGCAAGCAACATCACCAATCTATCAATACCTGGCGCCATGCCACCATGCGGAGGTGCACCATATTCAAACGCTTCGAGCATATGACCAAACTTCGTTTTAATTTCTTCATCACTCAACCCAAGCATTTGGAACATTTTCATTTGCACATCACGGCGATGAATACGAATCGAACCCGATGCCATTTCATATCCATTACAGACCATATCATACGCATCAGACATCACTTCGCCAGGGTTGCTCTCAAACTTATCTAAGTCTTCTAGCTTCGGCATCGTAAACGGATGATGTTCCGACTCCCAAGTTTTGGTTTCTTCGTTGTACGCAAAAAATGGAAAATCCACAATCCATGCAAACGCCATCAAATTTTCGTCTGCTAAATTTAATTTGTCTCTAAACCAAACGCGCAATCCGCCCAAAACTTTATTCGCAATTGCTTTCGCATCACTTGCAAATAGGATGAGGTCTCCTTCTTTAGCATTGACCTTCGCTTTGAGCGACTCAACTTCTTCAGCCGAAACAAACTTAGACGCGCTTCCTTTCACGCCCTCACTTGTTACTGCTAACGTCGGCATTCCCTTCGCCCCAAGCGACTTGGCGACTTCCGTCAACGCATCAATTTCTTTACGAGACATATCCGCTGATTTTGGAGCGACGATACACTTAATCACACCGCCAGAAGATAAAGCACCTTGAAATACTTTGAACTCACTTTTTGCAAAAATATCAGATACATCTTGTAATTCCATGCCAAAGCGTAAATCAGGTTTGTCTGTTCCATACTTCTCCATCGCTTCGCGATAGGAAATTTTTCTCCACGGCTTAGACAATAATTTTTTATGCGGAGCAACGGCTGGAATCATTTCCGTAAACAAGCCTTCCACTAAATCCAACACATCATCACGGTGGACGTAAGACATTTCCAAGTCAAGTTGCGTGAACTCAGGCTGACGGTCTCCGCGTAAATCTTCATCACGGAAACAGCGCGCAATTTGGAAATATTTATCCATGCCTGCGACCATCAGCAATTGCTTTAATTGTTGTGGAGATTGTGGCAGTGCATAAAATTGCCCAGGGTAAATACGAGAGGGGACGAGATAATCTCTTGCACCTTCGGGCGTGGCTTTGAACATAATAGGCGTTTCGATTTCGATGAAACCTTGTTTATCTAAATAATCACGCATGAATTTGATAACTTTATGACGTAAAACCATATTATTGGTTAATCGTTCACGACGTAAATCAAGATAACGATATTTCAAACGAGTATTTTCATCTGGCAAATCAGCATCACTGCTGACCATAAATGGCAACGTTTTTGCTGGATTTAAGACAGTAATATTTTTTGCAATCACTTCAATTTCGCCCGTTTCCATGTTTGGGTTTTCATTTCCAGCAGGGCGTTTTTGTACCAAGCCTTCAATTTGCAAAACCCATTCAAAACGCACGTCTTCAACCAAATCTAAAGTTTCTTTTGGTAAATCGGGATTAATCGTAATTTGAACAACGCCAGAACGGTCTCGTAAATCAAAAAATGCTACGCCGCCATGGTCACGACGACGATTGACCCAACCTGATAACGTCACGCTCTCGCCAGCATGACTCGCGCGTAATTCTCCGCATGTGTGTGTTCGATACATAATGTCTCCGTTAATGAGACCTGACATGTTTCCACGAATCCATTTTGATTAAGTAGATTTGATTCGTGAGCATTCTGACGGGTTTCGGTCATCATAAAACATGTCAGGTCTTTTGTGTATATACAAAAAATCGCCCTGCGCGTTTGCGTGGGCGATTTGATTTGACTTTTATGATTTGTCAACCAGCCGTGCTTCGCCCAACGATAGGGTAATCGTTATTATCATTATTAT
>JAEURH010000156.1 GCA_016789365.1 Anaerolineales bacterium | reverse complement strand
TACCAGTAGAGTTGTTTCCATTTGCAGTAATATTACTTAAGGTAACAGCGCCGTTTGTAGTAATATTTAGCCCTGCTAAACTATTATTATTAAAATTATTTGTACCAGTAATTTTGACAGCCTTTGGCATAGTAAAGCCGAGGAATGTGTTTGAAATTTCTACACCAAATGAACCATTTTCACTGGCATTGATACTGTTGATAGTAATTGTGCCTGCCGCTGTAATTTGTAAGCCATTTGCCGTATTGTCAAAAAATGTGTTGGTACCATTTAATGTGACATTACCAATGGCATTCGCAAAGTTGGTTGAGATAGAGCCACCAACAAAGTTTTGCGAAGCAGTGACATTGTTCATAGTGATGGAACCTTTAGTTTGTAAGGAAAACCCACCATTAGCATTATTTGTAAACTTATTGGTACCATTCATAATCATGTTGGTTATGGTGATGGCTGAACCTGGTTGCTGGCTAGCATAAAAACCCGTATTATTGTTTGTGATAGTAAGGTTGTTTGTGGTGATTGCGCCAAAGGTTTCAATCAACAAGCCATAAGGACTCGTATTCCCAGTTACAGTGGCATATCCATTAATCGTCACTGGTTTAGGTGATGCATTGGTTGAATTAATGTTATCTAAATGAATGCCACTATATCCGCCGTTATTGGTAGATGTAAGATTAGTAACGATAATAGAGCCTTTCGATACAATGGTCAAACCCGAACCAGCATTTCCATTGAATGAGTTTGTGCCTGTCAAAGTGACGTTGGCTGAACCTAGTGTATTATCAAACACAACGCCAGCACTATTAACACTTGCGTTCGAAATGATACTATTGGCTGTGATAGCACCTAAAGATAAAACATATAAGTTTATGTTTCCATTACCTGAAATTACATTTGTGCCCTTTATGATAACGGCGGCAGGTTTCGTGCTTAATGCTCCTGAGTTTATTAAGTAAACCCCATAACCATTTATACTAACCGCATTTGCTGAGGCGTTGATGTTATTGGTTGTAATGACTCCAAAACTCTGTATAGATAAACCGCGATTGTAATTATTGTTGAATGTATTTGTACCTGTTAATGTAACAGGTTTGGGGGCGGTATTGTCATAATGGTTTTCAATGAATACCCCATACCCATTAACTGAATTATTGGCAGTGATGTTATTAATCGTAATGGCGCCTTTTGCAAAAATTTGTAAATTATCACCATTATTATTATTAAAGATATTTGTACCTGTTAATGAGACTGTGCCATTCGTTCCAAATGAAGTGTTTAAAGAAGCACCTATGGCTGAACCACTCGTATTATTACTGGCAATCAGGTTATTAATTTTGATATTGCCTTTTGTAACTATACTAATGCCGCCAGTATAGTTATTGCTAAAGGTGTTAGAACCAGTTAGGGTCACGTTTTGAGGCGTAGTAGCAAGGGTGTTATCAATTTCAGCGCCGAAACCACTTAAACCCGTTCCATTTCCGCTGGCATTGAGGTTATTAATCGTAATTGCACCTTTGCTATCAATGTAAAGTCCTGTATAAAAGTTATTACTGATTGAATTGGTGCCAGAGAGCGTGACCGATTTTGAAGATGAGGCGGTTTGGTTTTCAATGTATACACCATAGCCATTATTTGAATTATCGGCTGTAAGATTGCTAATACTTATAATGCCTAAAGAAAAAATCTCCAAGTTGGTTGCCTGATTACCACTTAATTTATTCGTACCCGTCAGGATGACGTTGCCAACCGCACCCAATACACTGTTATTTAATACTACTCCTTTATCTGTTTGGCTGTTCTCGGAAGTCAGGTTATTAATTTTGATATTGCCCTTTGTATAGATAGATAAACCAGTGTCATAGTTATTACTAAAATTATTTGTCCCGTTCAGGGTCACATTCGCAGGCACAGTTGCAATGTCATTGGCTATACTAGCACCATAGCCTTGGAAATCAGGAAAGCCATTACCTGTTGCAGAGATGTTATTAAGTGTAACTGCACCATAAGTAATAATATTCAAACCTTGTCTATCATTGTTAAAAATAGTATTCGTGCCATTAATTGTGACCGCTTTAGGGGTTGTTGCACCACTCGTAGTATTATCAATGAGTACACCATAGAACCCATGATTATTATTCGCCGTCAGGTTGTTGAGTGTAATGACACCATCTGAATGAATATCCAAGCCATTTTCGGTATTATTCGTAAAGGTATTCACGCCTGTAATCGTAACGCCTTTGAAGATAGTGCTGGCTGTATTTTCAATATAAACGCCTTTGCCTGAATTGTAATTGGCAGACAAGTTCGTTAGTGTAACCGCACCAGCAGAAAAAATAGTTAACCCATTAGACCCACCCATTGTTGAATCAAACTGATTGGTGCCAGTCATCGTGACACCACTCGTAGATGAACCACTAGAGTTATCCAAAGATACGCCGGTATTCGCATTGAAATTGGCTATTAAGTTATTGGTTGTAATTTGCCCAGTTGAATGAATCAATAACCCAAAACTAGCATTAAACTTAAACGTATTTGAACCCGTAATAGTGACAGATTGTGGAGTCGCCGCGCCATCATTATCAATGAAAACACCAAAGCCGTTATTGTCATTAGCATGTAAGTTATTAGCCTTTACAGTGCCATTGCTTGTTATCAATAACCCTCCCTGCAAGTTGCTAAAGAAAAGATTCGTACCCGTTAATGTTACGCCAGAAGAAAAACCAGAAGCATTGTTATTTATATCAGCCCCATAGCCAAAGGTGCTACCTAAACCATTGTTGATAGCAGTCATATCTGTAATCGTAATAACACCGTTCGAGTTGACAAGAATGCCAGTTCCGCGATTGTTACTAACAGAAACATTGGTTAAGTTGACAGCCTGAGCCGTGGTGGCAAAATTATTAGCGATTTGAATCCCATCACCAAAGGTGCCACTTCCATTACTATTTGCAGTTACATTCTTGAGCGTTACAACCCCTTTGCTTAAAATTTGTAAACCAACAGTGCCAGTCTCAATATTGTTACTAAAGGTGCTATCAGTCACTGTTACATTTTTTGCAGTACTAGCCCCTGAGTTTGCAAAGAATGTGCCGCCATCGGTATTGTTCGTTACTGAAACGCGGTTGACAGTAATATTACCTGTTGTAGTCACTTGAAGTACATTGCTGGTAGCAACCCCACTGCCTTGCACGGCAATATCACTTAAGGTCACATCATTTGCCCAGCCAGTGATGATTAATGGAGCATTGAAAACCGATTTATCAGTTGTATCAATCGTATTGGTACCAAGACCATTCCAGCCTCCCTTAAGTGTAAGTTTGAAGTCTTTCATAACTGTAAAAGTGCCACCACTAATTGTGATGGTTGTGCCTTCGCCTGAGTATGTTTTCTCAATCCAAATAATGCCATCGCTGGCAGGTCCGCCACCCGCAAAAATAGGGTCGGCAAGTAAAGCGGCAAAAGTTCCATAACTACCAGAACAACCATTTAAGTTTGGAGTTGGAGTTGCAACAGAAGCAGGGCACCAAATCGGGTCACCTACAATAATTGTTTGTTCGGCTTCTTCGGTTACTAAAGGCAAGGCTTCGCCTTGTTCATCTAAAACTACCAATTGCGTATCTTCTGGTAAAGATTCGAGGATGGCTTCAACTGTTTCAGCAGAATCAGATGTTTCAGTTGCTGATTCAGTTTCCACGTCGGCTTGAGGCGCTTCTTCCACAGGGGAAGTTGGTTCGGTCACCTCAACAGTTTCTTCGCTGACAGGTGCTTCAGGCGTAGATTCATCCGCATAGACAGGAATTGTGACAAAAGCACTAAAGGACAATACAAGTAAAAGGGTTACTGCTGTAAATAATTTTCTAAATGTAGTATTCATCATTAACCTCGTTATTCCTTAAGGAAGCGGGCAAGCACGCGTGAAAACAACTGTGGCAGGAGTAGAGTAATCACCAGTTCCGTTACCGGCGGTAAAGACACCATTCATAGTGACTAAAGTAGCGTTGTCTATTCTCCAGCCAAAGAAAGCATTTGAAGTGAAACTGCCACAAGTTATGGTAACCGTGCTGGAATTGCTAGCAAACAAACCAGAACCGCTATTATTATCAGCAGTAATTTTGGTGATAGTAATTGCGCCATTAGAAGATAGGCTAATGCCATGGCTGGCATTGGTAGTAAATGTGTTTGTACCTGTTAAGGTAATACCACTTGTTCCAAAGGTGTTATCAATCATTACGCCAGATGAAACAGAAGTATTATTGGCAGTGATATTGGTTAACAAAACTGCACCTTGGGAATTAATGGTGAGACCCACAATACTATTTGAATCGAATACACCATACCCTGCAATAACCGCATTAGAAGGGTTACCACCTTGGTTTATAATTCGACCGCCATAATTGTTTTGGTTGGCTGTAATTTTATTAATGGTTACTACACCATAGGAATAAATTTCAAAACCATGGTCTGTATTGTTGGAAGTGATATTAATTCCCGTGAGTGTGATAGGTTTGGGAGTACTAGTACCAGATAAAGTGTTATCAAGGAAAACACCATCTAAATTATTATTCAATGCCGTCAGGTTGTTTAGTAAAATGGCACCTTTCGAAATAATGTGTAAACCCGAGAAACTATTATCATTAACAGTAGTTTTACCTGTTATTGTGACACCATACGCATTGGAAGGTGAATTTTGATTATATAAAGCTGCACCATAA
>JAEURH010000155.1 GCA_016789365.1 Anaerolineales bacterium | reverse complement strand
GTTTGTGGTGGGAAAATTGTCTTTGTTTTGGAAGGCGGCTATGAATCGGAAGTGGTGGGGTATGGGGTAGGTGCCGTTTTCAGTGCATTGACCAACTCTCCGTTTGTCAATGAAGCGCGTGATGAATTTCAAGGTCAAGAACCAAATTTTGAGTTACGTCTGAACGAAATCAAAAAATGGCATGGAATCAAGTAAAAAAAGGAGAAATATGAAAAAAGTATTGAAGTTTGTTTTGATTTTAGCAATAATAAGTATGGCTTGTAATGCACTTACATTGCCGAGCATTGATACACCGCCTCCGCCTGTAAATCCGACCGTAGTGCCTGAAACTTCATTTGAAGTGATTGACGACATTAAACCAAAGTTACAGGAATTAGGTGGTGTGCCTTGTGAAGAAAATGAAGAGCTAACTTGTGTTACGCTGCAAGTGCCATTAAATCAATTTGATTCTTCTAACACTGAAACGATTGATGTTGTGTTTGGTGTACTACCTGCTAGTGGAGAACGATATGGCATGTTTATTCAAGCATTCCCCGGCGGACCAGGCGGTGAAGGAATCAGCAGTGCCTATTGGAGTTATTTTGATGAAAGAATTTTAGAGCATTACGATATTGTTTATTACGACCAACGCGGTATTGGTTTATCTTCTGAATTATCTTGCCCTGTGGCGTATGCCGAAGATTTTTTGAGTTATCTCACCTCGTTTGATACCGCTGGGCTGGAAGGCGCAGATACGCCTGAAGAACAAACAGAGTTAGTAGAAGGCACAAAAACGTATGTTGAAACCTGCGTTGCCGAGATGGGCATTGACCCTGCCTCACTTGCTTTCTACGGCACTGATTCTGTCGCTGAAGATATTGAAGATTTTCGTGCCATCATTGGTGACGAAAAATTTTGGATATATGGTGTTAGTTACGGAACTGCTGTATCACAAACCTACGCCTATGCTTATCCTGATAGATTAGCAGGCGTGATTTTAGACGGCACAATTGATATGACTGTTTCTGGTGAGCAAGGTTCATTAAATCAAGAAAAAGCGTTTGATAAAGTGTTAGTAGCCGTGTTGAATGCTTGTAACGCTGATGAACTTTGTTCGGCGGATATGAATGGTGAAGATGCTGTCAAAGTGTATGATGAACTCGCCGCGCAAGTTTCTAAAAAGCCCATTGCATATACATTCCCATTACCGAATGATAAAACAGTAAAAGGCACATTTACATTTAATGCGCTTGAATATACAACCGCGTATCAAATGTATTCATTAACAGGTCGCATGTTATATCTCAAAGCACTTGCCGCCGCTAACAATGGAGACTTAACTCCGATGTTACGTTTGATGTACGACAATGCCACTGTTGACCCTGCTACATTTGAATATCTCGGCGACTCAACTTTTTCAGATACGATGTTCTTAAGCGTGTTATGTACAGATGATACATTTTTCAGTGGCACACCAGAAGAACGCATCCAACAATCTATTGAAGCAGGTCAGGCTTCTAATGGTACAGTGCCACGCCTCGACGGAAGTGTTTACACTGGTGTTTCTTGTGCATATTGGCCCTCATCACCAAAAGAAGTTGTGCAACGTGAGCCGTTGGTTTTAGAAGGCGTACCTGTGTTTGTGCTAAATGCCAAACTTGACCCCGCCACTCCGTTTGAAGATGGCGAAGCAGTCTTCAATAATTTAGATAATGGTTATCACATCTATGGCGAAGGTGGCATTCATTCTATTTTCGGCTGGGGAAATGCCTGCCCCGATGATTACGTCACCGATTTCTTAGTAGATGGAAAATTACCCGCTCAAAGAGAAATTGTGTGTGAGGAATGGGCTGATACGATTGCGTCTTACGTTCCAAACCCGCCTCAGACTTTAAGTGAGGCTGGTGACTTACTAGATGCCTTTATCTCCATTGATGATAATCTCTTCTACATGCCAGAGTTTTATTACAGTGATGGCAGTGAGGAAACACCCGTTGGTTGTAATTTAGGTGGCACATTTACATTCGGTCCAAGTGATGGGAGCGAAATCCCCTACACCTTTGATAAATGCTCGCTTATCAAAGGCTTAGCCATGACAGGCACTGGCTCATTTAATTTGGATACAGGTTTAATGACTTTCGATGTAGATGTGACTGGTGATAAAACTGGTAGCGTAATCTACACCTTCAACTACGCCACAGGCGATGTATCCCTTACAGGTGAATACGGCGGCGAAAAGATAGATTATTAATAATGTGGGTCACGTTTTTAGCGTGACAAGATAATATATTGAAAGCCCTTAAGGAAACTTAAGGGCTTTTTGATTCGTATTACTTGTGCCATTCTGAGCCACGCTCTTACTCGCTTGCCCCTTCACTTCGTTCAGGGCTTTGGCTCAGGGTGACACAATCATGTTATTTGACTCGTAAGCAAGATGTACTATTTATTACATTGTCATTTTGTTGTACACTTAAGTTACATAATAAAGAAATGACCCCGTAGGGGTCGAATGATTATAGATTTTGATTTGCGATATGATAAACCCCATAGGGGTGTCATAACAATCTATGTCATCCCTACGGGATTTTTATAACAAACACAAATTTATATCTATAATCGTAACATCCCTTCGGGATTAGCAAGTTTAAAGGAGTAGCAATGCAAAGAAGAAGTAAAGGTGTTGTTCAACTAATTTGGGTCTGCCCAAATTGCGAAGGTCAAAACCCAGGTCCGCAAAAAACTTGCCAAAGTTGTGGTGCGCCACAACCAGAGAATGTGCAATTTCAACGCGCATCAGAAGAAAAAATAATTACCGATGAAAATATTGTGCAAGCGGCAAAAGCAGGCGCTGATATTCATTGTGGGTTTTGTGGCACACGTAACCCAGCAAATGCTATCACCTGCTCACAATGTGGCGGTGATTTGAAAGAAGGCGTGGCTCGTAAAGCGGGGCAGGTATTGCAAGCGGCACCGCCCTCGCCAAAAGTTATTATCTGTGCAAATTGTAATTTTGAAAATAAAGGTACATCCACAACTTGTGAACAATGTGGTGCGCCGTTACCAAAACAAAACGTCAGCCAAGCGAATGTTGCAGGTGGAAAAACCAGCTCTCCCGTAGTGTCGAAGCGAAAAAGTCCAAATTGGGTTTTGTTGGGTGGCATCGGTATCTTTTTTGCGGTATGTTGTGTTGCGATAGTTTTATTATTCGTATTGCCATCTAAATCGGTGCAAGGCACAGTGACAAATGTGTATTGGAAAACATCTGTGCCTGTGCAAGAAGTTCGCGCAGTCAATTATTCTAACGAACGTGGAAGCCCGCCATCGAATGCTTATAATGTTTCTTGTTATAACGATAGCCGCGAAGTTTGTGAAGAGCGCGTGGAAGATACAGGTTCGGGCTATGGCGAGGTGGTGGAGGTGTGCCACACTGAAACGGAGCAATATTGTAGTTATACAGTAGATGAGTGGACAACGATTCAAACGTATGATTTAGAAGGCTTTGATTTGCGACCTGTCTATGCCGACCCAAGCCTCGCTTCGGACCAGCGAACTGGTTCTGCTTCGGAAGATTTCACTGTGTATTTCAGCACATCTGAAGGGCAAATTACTTATTCGCCAAATTCGATAAATGAATTTCAGCAATTTCAAATTGGTAGTAGTTGGACGATTCAGTTGAATGCTATTGGTGGTGTGGTGAATGTGGAAAGATAGTTTCGTTATTTTTCTTGAAAATTGCACAAGGACACGGCATCGCCGTGTCCTTACTTTATAATATTTGATATGAAAAAATCAGTTGCAATCATTGGTGGTGGACCTGCAGGCTTGATGGCGGCTGAGGTGTTAAGTAAGCGCAATCTTCAAGTAGATGTGTATGATGCAAAACCATCACTTGGACGAAAATTTTTAATGGCGGGCAAAAGCGGATTGAACCTTACTCATTCTGAAAATTTTGAACAGTTTGTTTCAAGATATGGAAATCAAAAAGAAGAAATTCAAAAATGGTTATTAAATTTCAGACCTGACGATTTACGAAATTGGGTGCATGAACTTGGATTTGAAACTTTTGTTGGAACATCTGGAAGAGTGTTTCCAAAGGGAATGAAGGCAAGTCCGCTATTGCGGGCGTGGATAAAAAGATTAAGTGAGGCGGGTGTTAATTTTCATGTGAGGCATAAGGTAGTTGAGATAAAACGTCCCGCAGGTTTAATAAGTGAAAATGAATCATCAAACCCAACCTGCGGGACGGTTGTTTTTGAAACGGAAGGTGGAATAAAAGAAGTTCAGCCTGATGCAATCATATTGGCTTTGGGTGGTGGCAGTTGGAGAAAACTTGGTTCAACGGGAGAATGGGTTGAGATGTTGAACCAACTTGAAGTTAAAGTCGAGGCGTTGAAGCCAGCCAATTGCGGGTTTGATGTTGCATGGAGTCAGCACTTTCTCGAAAAATATCATGGTCATCCAATCAAATCAGTGACATTATCTTTTGAGTCATTTCATCAACAAGGCGAATTTATTATCACAAAAGAAGGCGTGGAAGGAAGTTTGATTTATTCTGCTTCAGCCATGATGCGCGATGAGATTGAAAAGAATGGCAAAGCAGTGATGTATTTAGACCTTGCGCCTGATATAACAAAAGAAAAGTTGATTGAAAAATTATCAAAACCACGCGGCTCGCGTTCGTTGTCAAGTTATGGGGAGAAAACAATTGGAATTAAAGGCGTGAAGATGGGTTTGTTGTATGAAGTTTTATCAAAAGATGATTTTATGAATGTTGAAAAACTTGCTACGTTTAT
>JAEURH010000154.1 GCA_016789365.1 Anaerolineales bacterium | reverse complement strand
GTCATAACATGTCTGCGATTTTGCGTTTGACTCAAGAAGCAATTGTGTTGAATAAAGGTCAAATGATTATGCGCGGACCGACTCAAGAAGCCGTTGATTTTTATTTATCATCGGGTCAATCGCAAGCGGGCGAAAAAAATTGGGATGAACAAGATGTCAGCCAAGCGAATGCTGAATTTACACCACTCAGTTTGAAGGTCAAAGAAAGAAGCGGAAAAGTCGTTGATACGATTCGTTCCACTGAACCTGTCACACTTGAATTTGAATATCAATTAAATTCATCCATCACAGGTTTGCGAGTTGGTTTGTATGTCAGCACGATGCGCGGCGAATATATTTTTACATCGTTTGATACAGACGATGCAAGTTTGTATGAAAATTTTGATACGCGGAGTGCGGGGCGATATGTGAGTTGCGCAGAAATTCCTGCCGATATTTTCAACGAAGGGCGTTACATGGTGGGCGTGAACGCGAGTTCGTTTGGTGTGAAAAGATATTTTATGGATGAAAATGCGTTGGCGTTCAATGTGGATATTTCTGGCGCGCCTGGCACGCAATGGGGTGAGCCGCGTGTGGGTCCGATACGTCCGCGGTTGAAATGGCAAATTGAAAAGTTAGAGAATTAAAGATTGATGATTGCAAAAAAACTTTTGCGCGATTTACCTTTTGTTGCTGATGTTGATTGGATGATTCGTTCCAAGAATCAAACGCGCCGAGACCATTACAATTTAACTCGTTTGCAAACATCTTTGCCGAATGCAGTTGAAATTACAAAAAAATATTTACGCAAGAATGATAAAGCAAAAAAAGTTTTATTTTTTTCCACGCTTCATTATTGGATTGAACAATCTGCTTATCTTGGTCTTGTGCTTGCAGGTTTGGGACATGATGTAACTTTATTGACTTTGCCTTATTCCGAATGGCATATAGAAAAAGATAAATTTACACAACGACAGCGTGTACTTCATACAAAGGATGCATTATCTTCATTATCGCCTTTAATCAAACACGCTTCAATGCTTGACCTGAAACCTGTTTCTGTTCTCCCCAGCATTTTACAAGCTGATATTGAAGAGATTTCATTGTGGGATGCTCAATACACATTGATGCGCGAAGAAGTAAACATGCAAGACCCAAGTGACAAAGCCTTATATGATTTGCGAATCAAACGAAATACATTTGCCGCAAAAACAATTTATGAATATTTACAAACAAACAAGCCTGACGTGGTCTTAATTCCAAATGGCTTGATTTTAGAAATGGGAATTGTTTTTCGTGTGGCTTGTCATTTGAATATTGATGCAGTCACTTACGAATTCAATGACCAACGCGAACAAATTTGGCTGGCACAAAATTCATCCATCATGCAACAAGATACAGATTATCTTGTCAAAGCGCGTTGTCATTTACCTGTGACCGATGAAATGTTTGAACGAGTCGCAGATTTAGAAAATGCTCGGCGTGGAGCAAGAGTGTGGGGCAAATCAAAAAGATTGTGGCAGTATGTCTCATCACAAGGTGCACAAGAGACTCGCAAAATGTTGAATTTAGATTCTCGTCCTGTTGCGATGCTTGCGGCAAATGTTTTAGGTGATAGTTTAACTTTAGGACGCGACATCTTCGCTTCATCGATGACTGAATGGATTACGAAAACTGTCCAATATTTTGCAAAGCGCAATGACGTGCAACTTGTCATTCGTGTTCATCCTGGCGAAAAATTGGTTCCACAAGCAAAGTCTATGGGAACGGTTGTCAAAGAAGCATTGCCCGAATTGCCAAATCATATTCATGTGATTGGTGCATTGGATTCAATCAATACTTATGATTTAATCGAAATCGCAGATGTCGGTTTGGCTTACACAACCACAGTTGGTCTCGAAACTGCGATGAACGGAAGACCTGTCATTTCTTGTGGACAAACTCATTATCGTGGTCGCGGCTTCACACTTGACCCGAATACTTGGGATGAATACTATTCAACTCTCGAAAAAGTTTTATCTAATATTCCTGCTCATAAGTTAAATGAAAAACAAATTGAATTTGCTTGGAATTATGCCTATCGTTTCTTTTTTGAATATCCACAACCATTCCCGTGGCGATTAATGAATTTCTGGGATGATTTAGAAGTTTGGGATTTGGAAAGGGTCTTTAGTGATGAAGGGTTGAGTCAATTCAAAGATACATTTGATTTTTTGGTTGGCGAAAAATTTACTTGGAAATAAAAATACTCGGTGGTCGAGTAGACGCGCTCTTGTTCTTTGCGTCGTATCGAGACCACAAGTTATTGAAGTAATATTAATTTCATAAATAATTGTTGGTCTCGATACATTCCTCGCTATGCTCGGAACTACTCGACCAACGGATTTTCGAGAAAAGAAAATAATGACAAACGAAACAAAACAAAAAGTCCGCGAGTTTTATGATGAAATTGGTTGGCAACAAGAAGATGACGGGCATTATCAAAATGCACGGTATGAAGATTTGCGTCCAGTTTCAAGAGAATATATCCACAAGACTCGTTTGCGCGTGATGAATGGATTAATCAAAACAGGTCGCTTCATACTTGACGCGGGGTCTGGTCCTGTTCAATATGAAGAATACTTAACTTATTCATCTGGCTATGAAAAACGGATTTGCTTAGATATTTCCATCCAAGCATTGCGAGAAGCACGAAATCGAATCGGTGAGCATGGATTATTTGTAGTGGGTGATTTGGCAAACTTGCCTTTCAAAAAAGAATCTTTTGACGGTGCAGTTTCCATGCACGCAATTCATCATCTTGCATTGACAGAACATCCGCGCGCATACAGCGAAATTCAGCGTGTGCTTGCAAGTGGACGAACTGCGGCGATTGTCAACGGTTGGCATGAACCGTTATTAATGAGAATGGCAGAACCTTTGATTGGATTAATGAGAAAATTATCAGGGCGTGCTGAAAAGAAAAAGAAAGAATGGTTAAATGAAGAAGACCCAGCAGGGACATTTGTGCAAAAGATGACTCCGGAATGGTTGAAAAAAGAAATTGGCTCCAAGATGACGATTGAAATTAAGCCATGGCGAAGCATGAGTACCAGAATCTTAAGATGGTTCGTCCGCCCGTTTGGTGGAAAGTTGTTTTTGAAATTTGTATTTTGGCTTGAAGGTGTATTCCCGAAGTTTTTTGCTGAAAATGGACAATATCCTTTAATTGTAATTAAGAAATAGTTTCATGTCATTGCGAGCCACGCTCTTGTTCTTTGTGGCGAAGCAATCCTCTACTTAATTTGGAGATTGCCTCGGGCAAAGAACGCCCTCGCAATGACATAAAGATTAGGAGAATGTATGGACTGGAAAAATCAAGTAGTACTCGTCACAGGCGGAACGGGTTCGTTTGGCAAGAAGTTTATAAAAATTTTGCAAGAAGAAAAACAACCAAAGAAAATTATTGTTTTTAGTCGTGATGAATTAAAGCAACACGAAATGCAAGTCGGTGGATATAACCAAGAGAACTTACGTTATTTCATCGGCGATATTCGTGACCGTGAAAGACTCGTGCGTGCGTTGCATGGCGTGGATATTGTTGTTCATGCGGCGGCGTTGAAGCAAGTCCCTGCTTGTGAATACAACCCAATGGAAGCGATTAAGACAAATATTATGGGAACTGCAAATGTTGTTGAAGCGGCATTAGATGCAGGTGTGAAAAAAGTCTTAACCGTCAGCACAGATAAAGCCGTTAGCCCTGCGAATTTATATGGTGCCACCAAACTCGCCGCAGAGAAATTAACGATTCAAAGCAATGCTTATGCTGGTGGTTCTGCAACTCGATTTGCATGCGTACGATATGGAAATGTAGTCGGCAGTCGTGGGTCAGTGGTTCCGTTGTTCTTAAAACAAAGGTCGCAGGGAACAGTAACAATTACCGATGACAGAATGACGCGCTTTTGGTTGTCGTTAGAACAAGGCGTCAGATTCGTAATCCATTGTATTGAAGAGATGGGAGGCGGAGAAGTTTTCATCCCAAAAATTCCAAGCACCAAAGTCACTGACCTTGCCAAAGCAATCGCACCTGATGCGAAATTAAATATCATCGGGATTCGACCTGGCGAAAAATTACATGAAGTTTTAATTTCGGAAGATGAAGCCAGAAACACAGTTGAACTTGATACAATGTATGTTGTGCAACCTGCTGAAGCCATTTGGTTTGGATATTCTTGGCAAGATAAAGGTAAAATGTTGAAAGAAGGTTTTAGTTATTCAAGTGATAACAACACGGAATGGTTAGATGTGGAAGGAATTAAAAAATACATTGCACCATTTGAAGAATTATTTGCACAAGGAAAATTAGAGGGATAAGAAATAAGGAACGAGATACGAGTTACAATTAATAACTTGTTACTTATTTCTCGTTTCTCTTAACTCTTGATTATGAAACTCCTCATCCCCGGCGTAAGCGGATTGCTCGGCATCAACCTCGCACAAGAAACTATGAGCGAGTTTGAAGTCGTCGGTATTGACCGAGGGACATTAAACAATGCACCTTTTGAAGTATTGCATCAAGATTTATTAGACGCTTCAACAATTGAAAATCTTTTGGATTCTGAAAAACCAAATTATTTAATCAATTGTGCCGCGCTTGCTAACCTTGAAGATTGCGAAGAAAACCCTACCCTTGCTAAACAACTTAACATTGATTTGCCTCGTCAATTAGCACGGGCTTGTAAAACAAGAAACATTCCTTTTGTTCACATTTCAACTGATGCAGTCTTTGATGGTGAAAAAGATGACTTTTACACCGAAGACGATAAACCCAACCCGCTCAGTGTGTACG
>JAEURH010000153.1 GCA_016789365.1 Anaerolineales bacterium | reverse complement strand
TATTCTATGCAAGTGATGAGAATAAGTCAAGGGTGATTTTTATGAAGAATTGTTTTATGATTTTTTTAGTCCACATTTTTCATCATCTTCTCAATATCTTGCTTAATATTTGGTAATCGTTCAGTAATTGCTTTCCAAACCAAGTCATAATCTACACCAAAGTAAAAGTGAATTAACTTGTCCCTCATGCCAGCCATTTCTTTCCAAGGGATTTGAGAGTACTCTTGACGCATCTCATCAGGTATTTGCTTTACAGCCTCTCCAATGATTTCAAGTTTTCGCATAACTGCGCTATTTGTCTTATCGTCAATTTGGAAAGTGTCCAAGTTCATTCCCGCAATAAAACTTTCAATGCTTTCTATTGCCGCCAGAATATCTTTCAAATAAAGGCTGTAATCCCTCATATAGTAACAACCTGTTGTAAAACAGTTTCTCGTAATTCTTCACGAAGGGCTTTCTTAGGGACTATATCTACTGAACGCTTGAAAGTATCTTCCAAATATAATCCTAGTCCAATTAAGTCAAATAAGTCAGCGTTATCATCAAACTCTGTCAATAAATCAATATCGCTGTTTTCTAGTTGTTCACCACGAGCAAAAGAACCAAACAGGCTGATTTCCCTTACTTTATAGCGAGCAGTAATGGTGGGTTTTAATTCTTGCAACTTGGCTATTACATCTTGTTTATTCATAAGTACGCTCTCTTAACTTCTTGACCGTAGTAAACAATTGTACCATCTACTTGCAGGCAGAAAATCAAGGGTGATTTTTTATCAAGGTATATAAATAAAGACCTTTTGAATTTAACCATTCTTAATAACTTCTTCAAGTAATTTAGAAATTTTTATATAGCCTTCAGGGGTAGTAGCACCCTGTCTTGATATCATACTTCCACCAAGCCTTATTTTTTCGTTTGTCTTGAGAACGATATGAAAACCAACTACTTCCATGCTGGGCTGTTCATGGATAAAAAAGGTTTCGATGTTGTGAATTTCAGCAAAAGGTATTTTTCGATCTTCCACAGTTGCCATCTTCGTATTTGGGTCTATGGTTACAGAATATATTTTGGTCTTGCGAAAAAAGAATAACACGCAACCCTTAGGCTCTTCATAAAGAAAGGTTAATTTTCCATCATCGAATATCAATAACTTCCCGTTGAAATCCATCTTAATTGTAGTGTTTCCTGTTGACATTCTTTTATCCTTTTGCTGATGTTGAATTTTTTTGCAGACCATTCAATCTTTTGCGGAAACTCTCATCAGAGTAAAACACCCAACGGTTTGCGACATCGTCCCCGAATGGGGATACCTGTGGATGTGGACACCCTTCCCAAACTTCAATGTCGTATTTGGGGATCGCGTAGCAGTCCGAAGGACGGGTGGGGTAGTGCACGCTTTGTTAGGCGTTTTTATCGGCGCAAGACTCGCTTGCTAAAAACTGAGGACATATTTGAGTGTGCATAAATTTGTTTATGGTGTGCAAACACTAAACTCAACTACCCAAGTTGAACCTTGATTTTCTTCTTTAACGCGGTTAGCCCAACGATTTGCATCTTCCACGCATTCCTTAATATCCTTCTCGTATATTTTTTGGGTTGGCGACTCTACAATTAAATTTATCTGATTTGTAGACGCAAACCAATCCATTAATTCTTGGTAACTAATTTGTGTCTTGAATTCCCGACTCTGTCCAGGCTGAATAGGTTCTGATTGAGTTTTTGTATATTCTATAAGTTCATATGCGAGTTTATCGTCAAAATTTACATTTACGCTTTGGATGGCGATTTTTTTTATGTACACTGGTCGTTGCCCGAAGTTAATTATGGTAATGGTTAAGTCGATTGGCAAATCTTCTTTTGGGATTCTAAAAGTCATTTCAGCATTAACTTGTTCTTTTTGCTGATTGATACTTTCGTAAACTTGCCAAAAAAAACTAACAACACCTAATATTGTACCGATTATGATTGCAATTCTTTCTATGGTTATTTTCTTTTCCATCTGAAAAGATACTCCATAATGTGTTGGAATTAAAACACCTAACGGTTTGCGACATCGTCCCCGAATGGGAATACCTGTGCTAAGTGAGTGCACACTTTGTTGGATTACGGTCTTGGAGACTCATTTGTATCCTGATTCATCTAACCGTCTCAAGAGCATAGATGCTAGGCTTAAGTGGTCAAGGCATTTATCTGGATCATCTTTTATACCGTATTCATGTCCACGCGGATTCCGAATTGCTAAAGCACTTCCAGTAAATATAAACTTATAACCTTGCTGCTCGTCTTTCTCTGAAGTGTTCGACATCTTCGTTAAGATAATGGCTGGCGAGGTTTCTGCAAATGCGTTCATAAATAACTTGAAACCAGACTCTGAAATACCAGAAAACCTTTGGACTTCTTTGTCTACAAACTTAAATGCTTCAAATGTTGCTTGTGCAAAATGCCCATCATCAAATAACGATTTAACAATTGATTGCAAACGTGGATGAATGTTTCGCAAATCGAAAGGATGCAGAACTTGTCTTTCTTGTTCTGCCATATCATTAAAAGCGTGTGCCTTTCGCGCTACTACTTCAAAACGTTTAAGTCTATTCAACATCAATTAGATTCTCACGGATGCTCTTGAAAATCATATTGTATGTTTCTTGGTCTGCAACTGCTGGCAAATTTATTTCAATCCTTACTGTCAAACCCAAATCCCGAACCTTCTTTTCAATATGTACTGGTGTTTTTTGTTCAGCTTTTTTAGCAGGCAATGCTTGCTGAACCTTTTTCTCTTGTGGCTTTGCATTATTTTTATTATTGTCGTTTTTAGCAACTGCTTTCACAGTTGGTTGTTTTGTTATAGGAATTTGTGCATATCCAGCCAACGCCGCTAATGCTTGAAAAGTGGATGCTTGGCGTTTTCCGACTTCTGCGCTTGATTCATCTGACCCGCGAAAAAAGGAGATTAATTTGCCTGTTTCTAGCGTCCAGCTTTCATCTCCGTGTAAACTGAATAACTCTGAGTAAGCATTTTGAACAAGCCCGCTGAATGCTTTGGCAAACTCATCATTATCGTGCTTTGAAAATATACTTGTTGCTTCTTTTGCTTTATTGCCATCGTTGTCAATTACACCGATAAACTTCAATGTGTTTATCAAATAACTTTCATTGTTTGGAGCAATACCAAGTTTCTTCAATGTTTCTGCTGTAACAGTTGGTGGAAACGCCTTTCGGAGTTGCTGGATTACTTGAACTAGTCCAGTATTTCCAAGTGTATATGGGTGTTTGTATGGCATAAGATTATCCTCCTGAAATTTTGTTTCTTTATGATTGATTATTTAGCAACCCAACTATGACTTAACTAGCGCATACGTTGTATAAGATGCTATCTGGTTGGTTATACAGCATTATACAACTCATCACAACCAAGGACAAGTATATAATGGGTGCGGTCGCGCCTTGGGGTAATAAAATTTATAAACCATAAAGCGCGACGCACTCCGGACTTACGCCATAATTTTATTGTTATCTCGTTAATCTACACGCAAACCAGACCCCCATATATGGCAATCTTGCCTAGTTTCTTCCTTCGCTCTTCCTTCGATCATCCTATACTCTAGCCTTATATATCCCCCGCACCCATATATGGGGGTCAAAGAGCATCTCAAAAGGCTGTTCATCCTCAATTCACCAATCCTCTAATTCCCGTAGGGGCGGGGTAATCCCGCCCAAATGGGCAAGGTCACCTCGCCCCTACTTATTAGAAGTATAATCACCCCGTATGCCCAACCTCACCAACAAACAAATTCTGCTTGGGGTCACTGGGTCTATTGCATCCTATAAAGCCGCAGACCTTGCATCCAAACTCACACAAGCGGGCGCAAAAGTAGATGTCATCCTCACAAGTGCCGCACAAAAATTTATTACACCACTTACCTTTCAATCTGTTACGGGTCACAAAGCATATACGGATAAAGATTTATGGGGTGATGATGGTCATGTATTGCATGTGCAACTCGGCAAGGGTGCCGATTTAATTGTTATTGCGCCCTGCACCGCCAACACCATGGCAAAACTCGCACACGGCTTTTCAGATGATTTATTAACTGTCACATATCTTGCTTCCACAGCAGATGTTTTGATTGCACCTGCTATGGATGGTGGCATGTTTGATAACCCCGCCACTCAGCAAAATTTATCCACGCTTCTTTCTAGGGGAATCATGGTCGCTGGACCCGCCACAGGGCATCTTGCTTCGGGCATCTCTGGCAAAGGGCGAATGCTTGAACCAATCGAAATACTTGGTCATGTCAGAATCGCATTAGGCAAACATGGCAAACTAAAGAATAAAAAAGTTATCGTCACTGCTGGCGGAACACAAGAATCTATTGACCCTGTTCGCATCATCACCAATCACTCCAGTGGAAAGCAAGGTTATGCTTTAGCACAAGCCGCAATTGATGCAGGTGCTGATGTAACGTTAATCACAACACCCACAGCGTTGACTCCGCCTGTTGGAGCAAAAGTTGTCCACGTAAAAAGTGTGCAGGATATGTTAGACGCTTTACTAAAAGAATCTGCCGATGCATTAATCATGACCGCCGCAGTAGCAGATTTTAGACCGAAACATGTTGCTAAAGATAAAATCAAAAAGCGAGATGGCATTCCACAAATTGAATTGGAAGTGGCACCAGACATCTTGAAAACAGTATCAGGTTCCCCCGTAGAGAAGAAGCGCTTCAAAGTCGTAGTCGGCTTCGCGGCAGAGAGTCAAGACCTTTTAGAAAATGCCTCTGACAAGTTAAAATCAAAAGGTTTAGATTTTATCGCCGCAAATGATAT
>JAEURH010000152.1 GCA_016789365.1 Anaerolineales bacterium | reverse complement strand
TTTATCAAATAAAAATACATGCACGCCACGATGCCATAATCCAATTTCATGGACTCTTTTGCGTGTTTCTTTTCCGATTGTTACATCTTGTTTGTTTACTATATCTAAATATTCATCACTCATGCATCTAATTTTACTTTACTTGTGGTAATAGGCACAAACGAAATGCCGTATCTGTTAAAATTAACGGGTGTTCTAAAACGAAATATCTCAACGCGAAGAAAGGAGAATCCTTCGCCAAGATACCATCATCAGTAGTTACCCCTTCTAGCTTCACTATACTTAATCAAGAGGAGAATGCAACATGTCTGAAAGCAAGAAGAACGTTGAAGGCGTTACGTATGAAAACGTTGGTAAAGATTATTTAGAACAACGTCAGTTATCGAAAAAAGCAGGGTGGGTATTGTTGTGGGGGTTAGGTGTTGGCGCGGTCATTTCTGGTGACTTCTTCGGATGGAACTTTGGTTTAGCGGCTGGTGGCTTTGGGGGGTTGTTAATTGCTACTGTGGTTATTGCCATTATGTATGTGTGTATGGTGTTAACCATTGCTGAACTTTCCACAGCATTGCCCCATGCTGGTGGTTTTTATTCCTTTACTCGTAACGCGTTTGGACCTGGTCTTGCCTTTCTAAATGGTGTGACGGATATTGTGGAATATGTGATTACGCCAGCAGTGATTGTGGTTGGTATTGGTGCTTATATGGATGCACTCATCCCAGGTGTTGCCCCATGGATTTGGTGGCTCATCTTTTATGCAGTGTTTGTCGGCATCAATATTTACGGGACCGAATTATCTCTTAAAGTAGCGCTTGGAATTACAGTAGCGGCAATTGCAATTTTGGTAATTTTCTATATTGGTGCAATTGTATCTGGTGCTTTTAGTTGGGATAAAGTCTTCAACATTGCGCCTGATGCGGCTCAAACCGCCTTTTTGCCCAAAGGTTGGTATGGCGTGTTTGCGGCGTTACCATTTGCGATTTGGTTTTACTTAGCCATTGAACAACTTCCGCTTGCCGCAGAAGAATCACATGATGTAGTGAACGATATGCCCAAAGCCTTGATTTGGGGCATTGTCACCTTATTAGTTCTTTCCGTTTTCACATTAGTATTGAATTCTGGTGTAGGTGGTGGCGCGGTAGAAATTGGTGAAGCAGGTGCTCCGTTAGATATTGGCTTCCAAGCCATTTTTGGCGCAGGCGCAACACGAACTGTCTTAACGCTCATTGCTTTAACGGGCTTGATTGCTAGTTTCCATTCCATCATCTATGCTTATGGACGTGTGTTATTTGCTCAATCTCGCGCGGGTTACATTCCGCGTTGGATTTCTGTAACCAGCAAAGCCAAAACCCCTCACATTGCTCTCATCGTCGGTGCTGTGGTTGGGTTTGGTGTTGCCTTGTTATTAAACTCACTGCCCGGTGATAGCCCAGTTGGTGCGGCTTTGTTAAGCATGGCAGTATTTGGTGCAGTGATTTCTTATGCTTTGGTAATGGTTTCATACATTGCTTTGGCTCGCAAACGCCCAGACCTTCCACGCCCATACAAAAGCCCACTTGGCGTAGCAGGCGCATGGGTCGGTACAGTAATTTCATTAATCTCTTTAGTGGCTACTTTTGCAATTGAAGCCAACCGCCCAGGTGTATATGGCACACTCATCTTTGTTGTGGCAATGTATATCTATTATTGGGTATATAGCCGCCATCATCTTGTAGCCCAAGCCCCTGAAGAAGAAATTGCCTTAATAGCAGAAGCTGAAAAAGAATTGAAACATTAATATTCTCAAAAAAAAGACCTCCCAAATTGGGAGGTCTTTTTTTATCCAAACAACTCCATCAACTGTTTGACATGCACAACCCCATCAAAGCCATTAATTTCACCTTTGCGAAGTTGAGCCTTTTCATTATCATCACCTAACGAAGAGACAATCACATCCCCTGCATTCACATCTTCTTTTTCAGTGTAACCGTTGGTAGTAACAATCACTTTCAAGCCTGCGGCTTTTGCGGCAGTCACTCCATTTTTAGAATCTTCCACTACAAAGGCTTCATCAGGACTCAACCCTAATTTTGATAATGCTAAATTATAAATTTCAGGGTCTGGTTTTTTCTTTTGCACAACATCACCAGCCAACACTTCATCAAACTGAATGTCAGATAAAACTTTTTCGGTGATGGCTTTGGCGGCTTGTTCGTTTGATGTGGTGCAAACGGCGATTTTTAATCCCGCTTCCATCGCTTCTTTCATGAACCGATGAATGCCAGCTCGTAGCGGCAGTTTACCTGTCTCGATTAATTCCACGAACAGAGCCGTCTTGCGTTTGTGCATTTCCTTAACAAGATTATCAATTTCTTCTTCACTCATCGGTTTGGAAAAGCCGTTGGTCTTCCAATGATGTTTCATGCGTTCTTTGCCACCTGCAATTTGAAGAAGTTCGTGATAATACTCAACGCTCCATTCATCTGTGAATCCAAATTCTTTAAACGTCATGTTAAATGAAACACGATGACCATCACGTTCGGTGTCAATAATGACTCCATCTTGGTCGAAGAACACTGCTTTTATTTTGGACATAATTTCCTCAATTCAAAAAACGACGGCAGACCGCGGACGATAGACCGTCAACTGTGGTCTGCCGTCCATCGTCTGCGGTCAGAATTTATTTTTTTACTCCGAAAAACTCAAGAACTGTATTGACAAACAATTCATTTTCTTCTTTTGAACCAATCGTCACGCGGAACCAACCATCGCTTCCATATTTTTTACTTTCACCGCGAAGAATGATTCCTTTGGTTTCAGCATATTCCAAAACTTCTTTGCCTGTTTTACCAGTTTCGCCACAATCAAACAAAATGTAATTGGCTTTGGATGGCATGACATGAAATCCTGGAATGACACTTAATGATTCAGAGATGTAATCCACAGCATCATTATTAAATTTGACTCGTTCAGCCAAACCTTCTTGGTCTTCAAATGCCGCCAATGCCGCCCACATCGGAATCGTGCCGACGTTCCACGGCAGAAGCGAGCCAGCAATCTGCTTGATAACATCCTCATGCCCAATCGTATATCCGAAGCGCATCCCAGCCAAACCATAGGCTTTCGATAATGTGCGAGTAATCAAAACATTTTTATATTTCTTCGTCAACTGGACTTGCGATTTACCCAAACCAGCATATTCGACATACGCTTCATCTACAATTAAGGGGATGCCTGTTTCTGCAAATGGGATGAAGTGTTCTGGGTCCATATAGTTACCACTTGGGTTGTTGGGATTCGGAATCACAATAATCTTGGTTTTATCTGTAATCGCCTTCATCAGACCTTCGTGGTCAAATTTCAATAAATTATCTTTATAAATCATTGGCACAGACACCATCTTTGCACCAAGCAAAGTTCCGCGTAAACCATAAATCCCGAAACATGGAGTATGTTGAATGACTTCATCACCAGGTGTGATGAACATGCGGAATATATTGTCATACACTTCGCTAGAGCCATTGCCAATCATCACATTCTGTGGACCATCTACATTATTCAATTCAGCAATTTTTTGGCGAACCACCAAGCCTTGGTCTGGATAGCGATTCGTCATCTTGGCGTATTTGAACATCGCTTCCAGCACTTTGTCTGAAGGTGGCAATGGATTTTCATTTGACATCATGCGATGTAATTCAGGTTTGCGCCATGCTAATTCAATATGCTCTGAAACATACATCGGAATGCCTTTTACCCAAGGGGCATAATAATCTTCAATATTTTTTGTCATTTGTTATCTCCTAAATATTATGTACTGGTGGTCGAGTAGTCACGAGTGAAACGAGTGACGTATCGAGACCACAATGTTATATATAAACTTTCTGTTTTCTAACTAACTTGTTGGTCTCGATACGCCCTTCGCAAATTCGCTAAGGGCTACTCGACCAACGGCTTTCACTGATTACTGTTCTCTTGCACTTACGCCTTGCCAACCGAACCCAACTTCTGCATCCAGCCAATCACTGCTTTGCGAGTTGCATCGCGGACGAAGACATCTAACTTGCCGGGGTCATATTCATCACGATGAGAACTGATGTATTCCCATTTTGCATCAATCAAGGTATGTTTCAATTCAGTCGAAACATTAAACTTAGCACCACCTGCTTCCAAGAGTTTAACAATGTAGTCGTCTGGCAACCCTGTTCCCCCGTGGACAACAAGAGGCGTTTTGATTCCATTGCTGTTTAACATTTTGTGAATTGTCGCCATGCGTTCAAAATCAATTTTTGGATTTTTGGTTTTGTAAACGCCATGAGCAGTGCCAATGGCTGGAGCAAAAATATCCACACCTGTTCTTTCAACAAATTCAACCGATTGTTGCGGATTTGCTAATTGCGCTTCATCTTCCGCAACTACAATTTGGTCTTCAACACCGCCGACAGTTCCCAATTCACCTTCTACAGAAATATTGCCAACACTATGAGCATAATCAACAACTTCTTTTGTTTGACGAATATTTTCTTCAAACGAATGTTTGGATGCATCAATCATAATATTGGTATAACCAGCATCTGAGCATTTTTTGCAATAATCAATATCAGTGCAGTGGTCAAGATGCAAACACACTGGCACAGGCGCAGACTCAGCCAAGGTGCGATAAATATTGACCATCAATTGCGTGCCAATGAATTGCGAAGGCTTGACAGAGGTTTGCACAATCACTGGTGACTTTGTTTCAATTGCCGCTTCAACTACTGCTTTGAATTGCAACAAGTCGGTGACGTTAAACGCTCCGACTGCATATTTGTTTTTTGCGGCTTCAATCATAATTTCTTTTGCATTTACGATAGACATAATTTTCTCCTTTTTGAAACTCGGTGGTCGAGTAGTC
>JAEURH010000151.1 GCA_016789365.1 Anaerolineales bacterium | reverse complement strand
ATTGGTACGACTATTCGGAAAAAGAAATTGCTGAATCTTTAAGGCTAAGTGTTAGTGCTGTTAAAAGCCGTATGCACCGCGCCAGAAAAGAAATGGCAGGCTTATGGCAGGAGCAAGAAAATGATATGACTGCTGAAATGGAAAGGAGACATTATGAATCACCAGCCTTTTGAAACTTGGTTGCTGGATGATAAACATCTCACAACTGCAGAAAAAGGTGAGTTAAATGCTCACTTACGTTCTTGCAAAACTTGTACTGCGTTAGCAGAAACAGGTTTGGCTTTACGTTCTGCCAAAATGGTTGAACCCACAAATGGTTTTACGCTACGCTTTCAAGAAAAACTTGCGATTCAAAAAGTAGCAGAACGCCGTCGCCGTTTATGGGGCTTAATCGTTCTGTTAATCAGTGGCATTGGTTTACTAACATGGTTTGCCACGCCATACATTGCTACATTTTTAGCCGCACCTGTTGAATGGCTCACTGCTATCGTTGGCTATTTAATTTTTATCTTCACTTCACTGCAAGCACTTACCGACGTATTTCAAGTTTTCACCCGCATGTTACCAAACTTCATCCCACCTTATGCTTGGATGATTTTATTCTCTGCCATTGCAGGCTTTAGTTTGTTATGGACTGTATCAATTTGGAGGTTTGCCCGCAGACCTCAAGGAGTTAATGTATGAAATTAAAAAAGAATTTAATCCGCTTCATTCTTGTTTTCGGCTTGCTGATTATTCCAACAAGCACAGTTTTAGCCCAAGACCCCGATGGCGGTGATGTTGTGTTGTTTGGTCAAAACTATACCGTCAAAAGCGGAGACACTCTCAACGGCGCAATTGCTGTCTTTGGCGGCAATGTAATGATTGAAGAAGATGCCAAAGTCAATGGAGATATTATTCTCTTTGGCGGCAACTTAATGATTAACGGAGATATAGATGGCGATATTGCATTAATCGGTGGCAACATCACCATTTCTGGAGAAATAGATGGCGATATTGTTCTGATTGGTGGTCAGGCAAACTTAACCTCAACCGCTTTGGTAGATGGCAACATTGCCATGATTGGCGGAAATTTAGATAGAGAAGAAGGTGCAGAAATTACAGGTGATGTCACCTACAATGCGCCGCCTGGAATTAACCGCCCCAATGTTCCTGATGTTTCAAACGCACCAAACATGCCAAATCAGCCTTTCGGTGGACCTAATATGAATTACCGTTTCGATAACCCCTTATGGGAAATTGGCGGTGCATTTGGTCGAGCCTTAGTAGTTGCCGCAATTGGTATGTTGCTGATGTTATTCCTGCAACCACAACTCGCTCGTGCTGGCGATGCTATGGTTACACAACCATTAATAGCAGGCGGTTTTGGTTTGCTAGCATTGATTGTGGCTCCAATTGCAATTGTGATAATGGCAGTTACCATTCTTCTCATTCCAGTTGCATTGATTGTCGCGTTCCTCATTCCACTAGCTTGGCTCTTCGGCATGGTAGCACTTGGTCAAGAAGTTGGCGAGCGTTTCACCAAAGCGATTAATCAAACTTGGGCACCTGTCCTCGCCACTGGGTTTGGCACTTTCTTACTCGTCTTATTGACAAGCTTAGTTGGCATCGTGCCATGCTTTGGCTGGATTGGTGAAGCAATTGTAAATTTAGTCGCACTTGGCGGCGTAGCAATGACTTGGTTCGGCACACGCAGTGCTTCAAGGTCAATTACACCTATTGAACCGCCAACAAATGCCTAAAAATTGAGCATGATATAATTTTACAGCCTCAGGAAATCTGAGGCTGTTTTATTTTTATCGGAGAAATATCATGCCAAATACCCTACTTCAAAACACAATTATTCATAACAAGCCTCCCCTTTTGATAGAAGCCTCAGGGTCACATCGCCAGATGGGTCGTCAAATAGGAGAAGCGGGGCGTGAGCCCATTCAAAAAAGTATTGAAAATGCCCGCACGCTTATCAATTCATCAAAAGAAACTTTATTGTTAGATTGGGAACAAGCAAAATTACAATCACGAAAATATTTGCCGTTTGCCGAAGAGCGTTACCCGCAATATGTGGATGAATTGCGCGGCATTGCCGAAGGCGCGAATGTTCCATTTGATGACATTGTTGTTCTCAATGTCATGGAAGCCGTCACGATGGATGCGCTTCATTTAACACGATGTACAAGTTTTGCTGTGAATCAAGAGCGAACAGAAAATGGACATGTGTATGCGGCGCATAATGAAGACTGGACTCCGGATGATGAAGACGGTGTGATGGTCATTTCTGCTAAGCCTGAAAAAGAGCCACCTTTTTTAGCAATGACGTATGGCGGTTTATTAAGCAACGTTGGATTCAATGCGTATGGAATCGCTCAGTTGATTGATTCTGTTTACCCAAACGATGTGCGGATTGGGATTCCGCGTCTTGTCGTGTCTCGGGCTGTTTTGGCATCCCGACGCATTTCCGGTGCGATGGGCAGAGTGCTGATTGACCACCGTGAAGCAGGTTATAACCATTTACTCGTTCACGAAAGTGGAGAGATGTATTCGGTTGAAGTTTCTGCCAAAAAGTTTGAAGTGTTATCTACAACTGATGGCGCAATTGCACATACCAATCATTATCTTGACCCGCAAATGAAGTTAATTGAGAAAGACCCGCATGAATTATTATCTTCACGAGTTCGTTATTTCCGCGCGGCGCGTTTGCTTCGTCAAAAAGAAAAGCATTCGCTAGAAAGTTTGCAAGCCATTCAGCAAGACCATGTTAATCTCCCCAATTCAATTTGTAATCACAATACCGAAGAAGAATATCCGCTAGACCGCGAGAAAACCATCAGCGCGCTGGTGATTGATTTGACCGAGAGAAAAATGCACATCACTTGGGGAAACCCGTGTAAGAATCAATATCATACTTATTGTTTGAATGCTTAAAATTTGTAGGGGTGAGGCATGCCTCGCCCCTACGGTTATTAACGATATAAATTATTTTTTTCTATATAGTCAAACACTTCGGGTGGCAGATAATAGCGAGCCATTTCACCAGATTTAATTCTGCGGCGTAATTCACTGGATGAAACAGGTTGTAACAAAGCATCTATAAAATGAATCTTTTGGGTTACGCCGGGTAATTTCGATTCAATTTCAGCCAGCGTGGTAAAGTCGCTGGGGCGGCGCATTATGCCGAGTTTGGAAACAGCAGTTATCAGGTCAGGGGCGAAGCGCCATGTGGGTAAATCGGCAAGTGAGTCACCACCAATCAATAAAATAATTTCGGCATCGGGTTCTTGTTGTTTTAATAAGTTAATCGTTTCAATGGTGTAGTGTGGACCAGGACGATTAATTTCAAGAAATGAAATTTCAAAGACTGGGTTATGAGAAATCATGCTTTGCAACATCGGCAAGCGATGTTCAAGTGGAGTGATGGGTTTCTCTTGTTTATGTGGTGGGTCGGGCGTGAGCACCCACAGCAAACGATTTAATTTGAATTGAGAAATAGCCTCACCCGCAAAGATTAAGTGACCAATATGCGGTGGGTCAAATGTGCCGCCGAAAAATCCGATGCGTTTTGTTGACATTGTTTAAGTATATCGTAAACTTTTTATATAGATTTTTGCTTGGTGGTATACTGCTCAATATGTCTGATGTAACCATTATGAGTTCATCTTCGCCGTTGAAACGCATAGCCCATGCTGTGCGTGCAATGGAATCTGGTGAATACGCGCCTATTCTTTTGGCTGAATTTATTAAAGATAGCGGAGATTTAGGTCAGCTGGCACGCATGTTAGACGCAATGGCACGCAGTGTTTCTGCGAGAGACAATCAATTAAAATTATTGCAAAGAGTAATTCCGATTGGGGTTTCACTTTCGGCTGAAAAAGATTTCAACCGTTTGCTTGAATCCTTAGTGATAGAAGCGCAAACAGTAACCAATGCTGATGCTGGCACATTATATTTGTTAGAAGATGATTCATTAAAGTTTGTGATATTGAGAAATACATCCTTGAACATGGCAATGGGCGGCACGAGTGGAAATGAAATTACGTTTTACCCTGTCAAACTTCATAATCCCGATGGAAGCGAAAATCGTTCTAACGTTGTTTCTTATTCTGCGTTGACTGGAAAAAAAGTAAATATCGCCGATGCGTATAAAACCGAAGGGTTTGATTTTTCTGGCACCAAAGCATTTGATGAAAAAACGAAATATCATTCCAAATCGTTTTTGACGATTCCGCTTCAAAACAAAGATGGAAAGTTGATGGGTGTTATTCAACTGATTAACGCTAAAGACAAATCTAGTGGTGAGATTATTGCTTTTGAAGATAATGACGTGCTAGAGGCTTTGATTCTGCTCGCTACCGCCGCACTAGATGGCTACATCCGTGAAGAGGCGTTACGTCAAGAAATTGCTCAACTAAAAATCGAAATTGACCAATCTCGCCGTGCTAAACAAGTGGCAGAGATTACTGAATCGAAATTTTTTCAGGATTTACGCGACAAAGCCAAAGAGATGCGTACAAGAGAAATGAAGAAGAAGTAGTTTATTTTTTTGCTTCTTCAATGGCTTCCTCTACAATGGAAGCCATTCTTTGTAAATGGCGTTCATAGGTAAATTCCATTACGCTTTCTTGTGCCTTCTGTTTAATTTTTTCAACGGCTTCTTGATTTTCAGGTTTATATACCCATTCAATTGCTTCACAGTACCCCTCAGGTGTGCCATCTGGCGTAATGCCATTGACATAGTTTTGGATGTAATCACTTACGCCCAGAACATTATCTCCATTGACAATACTAATCTTCCCAAGCCTCATAGCGTTTAAGTAAGTTTGTTGCCCAGAAGATTTTGTGTTCCCAGAAACTAATGGGGTGACAACCATATCGGCTTCGCGCATCAAACGAATAAATTCTGTGTGTGCAACTTTTATAATTTGCACATTGGTAGGAATATCTTTTCTTCCATCTAATAAGCGTGTGGAGATAACAAACTTTCGGTGAGGTAATTTG
>JAEURH010000150.1 GCA_016789365.1 Anaerolineales bacterium | reverse complement strand
CCTACCAAATCCCCACCTCCAAGCCTTGACAACTGAACAGGTGTTCGAGTATTATTCCTAGCACAAATGAGCGAAGAATGCTCACTAGTGCCAGTTTTCTGGCAGGAGATTTTCTATGATGATGATGGTTAGAAAAAGCAAAGGTTTAGGCGAACGCCACCAGAAAATTCTGGATTTTATTGCTTCGTATCAACGCGAGCACAAACACCCCCCTTCCATTCGTGAAATCGGTGAATATTGTGATATTTCCTCTACTTCGGTAGTCAATTATTATCTCGACCAACTTGAAAAAGCAGGTCTTTTAGAACGTGACCGAAAAATTTCGCGTGGTATGAGATTGGTTGGAAATACCCCACTCGGAGATATGCTCCGCGTTCCTGTTTTGGGTGTTATTCAAGCAGGTGAACCTATCCCCGTACCCGCTTCGGATTTCTCTCTGTTTGATGCTGATGAATCAGTAGAAGTCGCCACCTCGCTGATGCCTGCCAAAGAAAAAGGCAAAGACTTGTTCGCCTTGCAAGTGCAAGGAGACTCGATGATTGATGCCATGATTAATGACGGCGATATTGTCATCCTCAAGCCTGCCCAAGATGCCCGCAATGGTGATATGGTAGCAGTTTGGTTAAATGACAAAAACGAAACCACACTCAAGTATTATTTCAAAGAAAAAGATGGCTATCGTTTACAACCTGCTAATCCACAATTCAAGCCGATTATGATTAAAAAGACCGAGCCGCTTGAAATCAAAGGCAAAGTGGTTATGGTCATTCGTAAAGTGGATAGATATAACTAATAAAAAGATTATTAAAAAAAGAGACGGTTTATTACCGTCTCTTTTTGATTTAATAAGTGTATTAACTAATATGTCATGCTGAGCATAGCGAAGCATCTCTACCACCAAAGTAAGAGATTCTTCGCCGCAAAGAACAAGTACGCGGCTCAGAATGACATAACAAGAACAAAGGAGTTAATCATGTACGGAACAATTGCAAAGTTTCGCGTTAAGCAAGGGGTAGATAAAGCAGAGTTCAAACGAAAGATGGATTCTTTTGATTCAGCAAATATCAAAGGTTGGATGGCGGATTATATTTTTCAGATGGATGCAGATTCAGATGAATTTTATCTGGTGGCTGTGTTTAGAGATAAAGTCTCATATCAAGCCAATGCTGATGACCCAAGTCAGCATGAGAGGTATTTGGTTTTCCGTTCATTTTTGGAGTCAGACCCTGAATGGAATGATGGTGAGATTGTCTCAGCGACAGGACCAAATGCGAAATAGAATTGGGACGCAGATGAACGCTGATTTACGCTGATAAAAAAATCTGCGTTTTCTGCGTTTATCAGCGTCCACAAATTGGGTTAAGAAAAATGTTGATGGTGAGAATCAAGTATCCCTTAAGTATGAAGCGAAAAAAAAGAGACTGTTCAAATGAACAGTCTCTTTTTTTTAATCTCAAAGAAATTATTCGACGACGACTTGCGCGCCAGCTTCTTCGAGTTTCTTTTTGGCATCTTGAGCGGCATCTTTGCCAACGCCTGTGAGAACTTTGGAGCCAGCGGCTTCAGCCAAGGCTTTGGCTTCACCGAGACCCAATGAGGTGAGTTGGCGAATGACTTTGATGACGTCAATTTTCTTTGCGCCAGCATCTTTGATGACCACATCAAATTCGGTCTTTTCTTCGACAGGTTCAGCGGAAGCGGCGGCACCACCACCCACTGCGGCAACAGCCACAGGTGCGGCGGCAGAAACGCCCCATTTTTCTTCAAGTTTCTTGACGAGGTCTGCGGCTTCGAGAACGGATAAGGTGGAGAGTTCTTCCACGAGTTTTTCTAATTTGTCGGACATTGTTTAGCACTCCTTGCTAATGATTTTATGTTTTATATTTTTTCAAACAAACCCTAAAGGTCTGTTTGCCCTTTGTGACTTTCTGTTTATCAGAAAGACCGTTAGGGTTTTAGATTCGTAAGGGCGAGGTAACCTCGCCCCTGCTATGCGGCGGCAGGAGAAGCACCCTTCTCTGTGAACGCCTTGACAACAGCCGCGAGTCCGCGGGCGGGTTCGGCAATGGTGCGGACGAGTTTGCCAGCAGGAGCTTGCAACACGCCGAGCAATTGAGCACGAACAACGGGCAATGGTGGCATATCGGACAGGGCATTTACCTGAGCGGCACTGAGCGCCTTGCCAGACATGAAACCGCCTTTTACTTTTACGAAATCGTTGCCTTTTGTCCCGTCTTTTAGTGCTTTGGCGGTTGAGGCAGGGTCGCTAAAAGCAAAAGCAACCGCAGTAGATTTGACGAGATAATCTTGTGGGAGTTCCATGTTGTTATCAGCAAATACACGGCGAGCCAATGTATTTTTAACAACGTGGAATTCACCGCCAGATTCACGAATCTTCGCGCGAAGTGCATCGAGAGATTTCATGTTGGTGCCTGTGTATTCTACAAGCAACACAGCCTGACTGCGTTTGACCCAATCATTGTATTGGGTTAACACTTCTTCTTTACGTTCTTTTGAAATTGCCAAAGGTCTTTCACCTCCTTTCGATTAAAAAGTCTTTGCCACTTAACGCAGGCAAAGACTTTTCGCAATCCCAGAGGTGGGAATAATTTGCTGTAGTCTTCACCTGAGCAGGAAATTAAGTTCCTTGAAAGTCAAAACTCTTTCGCACTGACTTTTTCAGGAACACCCGCCGTCATAGGCGAAGTGGATTTTAAGATAACAGGTATACCGCACTCAGTAAAAAATTGTTTCTTTTGAAAAGGGAAAAACAATTTTTTACTGTGGGTACTTTATTCTACCCGACACCTTCAATATGTTCATTGGGATCGGCTTTCACGCCAGGTCCCATGGTGGTGGTGACAGTAATTCGTTTGACGAAATTACCTTTTGCGCCAGATGGACGAGCCTTGTTAATTGCATCTAGCAACGCGACATAGTTATCGTACAACTTATCAGCATCAAAAGAAGCCTTACCAATGGAAACGTGAATGTTGTTTGATTTATCCAAACGAAATTCCACACGACCAGCCTTCGCTTCTTTAATTGCGCGTTCCATATCTTGTGCAGGGACGACGGTGCCAGCCTTTGGATTCGGCATCAAACCGCGCGGACCTAACACACGTCCCAAACGACCGACTTTACCCATTGCATCTGGTGTTGCAATCGCAACATCATAATCCAATGCGCCACCTTCAAGTTTCTTCAATGATTCATCATCATCTGCAACCATGTCAGCACCTGCGGCACGAGCGGCGACGGCACCTTCACCTTGAGCAAAAACCAAAACGCGAACTTTTTTGCCTAAGCCGTGAGGCAACACAACCACATCACGCAATTGTTGGTCATTTTGGCGTGAATCCAACGTGGTGCGCATGTGTACTTCTACTGTTGCATCAAATTTTGTAATGGAAGTTTCTTTTGCAAGTGCCACTGCTTCACGCGCAGGGTACACTTTTTCAACATCAACTTTGGCGAGAGCCGCCAGATATTTTTTTCCGTGTTTAGCCATTTTATCCTCCGTGGTACAAGCGAAGCCTCTTATGGTTTCGATATGGTGAGAAAATCACTCACCTACTCAACCAACGAGTCTCCTCCCACAAAATTAATCAGTTACCGTAATACCCATCGAGCGGGCTGTTCCCTCAATTTGCAACATCGCGCCTTCAAGATTAATCGCATTCAAATCTTTCATTTTCAATTCAGCGATTTCTTTGATTTGTGCTCGCGTCACTTTACCGACTTTTTCCTTGTTCGGCACACCTGAACCTTTATCTACCTTGGCGGCTTTGCGTAACAAAACTGCGGCAGGTGGTGTGCGTAACACAAACGTAAACGAACCATCGGTATAAATTGTAATTTCCGCCGGTAAAATTTCACCGGGGCGGTTAGATGTACGCGCATTGTATTCTTTACAAAACGCCATGATGTTAATACCATGACTCGCCAATGCGGGACCAACTGGAGGTGCAGGGTTTGCTTTGCCTGCTTCCAATTGAAGACGAACGACTGCTTTTAACTTCTTTGCCATTTGATTTAAACTCCTTGTGGTTTTAGCGGGTCATTTGGGAGACCCTCCCACCGCATCAGACTTACGGGAAGCCTGCTACTGTCTATTGAAATTTTTTCTTACCTTTTACATTGCTCTTTCGCCGTCCTCGGCGAAAAACTTATGACTTCTCAACTTGCAAGAAATCCAATTCTACTGGTGTTTCGCGCCCAAAGAAACTGACCATCACACGAACTTTGGTGCGTTCCATATCAATTTCAGAAACCACACCGCGGAAGTCATTGAATGGACCATCAATAATACGAACACGCTCGCCGGGCTTGAACGAAACTTTCACAGTTGGGGCTTCGGCTTCCATACGCTTGACGATAGAAGCAACTTCTTCTGGGCGAAGTGGTGTGGGGTTGTTACCCATACCCACGAAGCCAGTCACACCCGGTGTATTGCGGACTACATACCATGATTCTTCAGAAAGAATCAAATTCACCAAAACATAACCGGGGAAGATGTGTCGTTCAACCGTTTTGCGTTTGCCGTCTTTGACTTCGATTTCTTCTTGCGTCGGAATCACCACGTCAAAGATTCTGTCTTTCATACCCATGGTTTCGATACGTTGTTCAAGGTTATGACGAACTTTGTTTTCATAACCCGAATAACAATGAATCACAAACCAAGCGGGTTCATTGGTCACACCCTCAACAGGCGGAAGGTTCGAGGGAAGTTTAACTTCGGGTGCAGAAGCAGGTTGAACATCAGGTTCTGAAGCGGAAACTTCCGAAGGAGCATCATTTTGCTCTTCGGTTTGTGTTTCCGTTTCAACTTCAACGGGTTCTTGTTCAAACTGTTCTTGCGGTTCTAAATCCATCATTTCCTCAGTTCAACGTTTATGCGAGAATGAGTTTCAATATTTCGCCTGCGGCATAATCTACTAATGAAAGTAAAACGCCAACGATTGCCATAACCAAAAGTACAAGACCTGTGAGGCGGCGGGCTTCGGGCCAAGTGGGCCAACTGACCTTACGCAATTCACCACCAGTTTCACGAAACCAGCGTTGGATGGCGTTTTCTTT
>JAEURH010000014.1:47479-47907 GCA_016789365.1 Anaerolineales bacterium | reverse complement strand
TTAAAGTGAGCGGGCGCAATTATAATCGGTCTCATTGTGATTGGTAAGTTTTTTGGGGTAGTAAATTAATGTCCTAAGAACCCTTAAAATCTTAACGCGAATAACGCGAATTGCACAAATATTTTTCGCGTTATTCGCCCATTTGCGAAATTCGTGTTAAGCCTTAACTTGTTGAAACAGAATCAAGTTGAAACAGCAAAACGAAGCGAAAAACATCAGTTATAATATCTTCATTAAACTTTGAGGAAGTATTTAATAAATATGCCGATTTCTGAAAATATCCCCGCCCCTGATTTTGAATTATTAGACGATACAAACACCAAACGAAAACTTTCTGATTTTCGCGGCAAAAATGTAGTTTTATACTTTTATCCGCAAGATGACACGCCCGGCTGTACGAAAGAAGCCTGTAATTTTCGAGATGATTA
>JAEURH010000014.1:0-47469 GCA_016789365.1 Anaerolineales bacterium | reverse complement strand
ATGATTATTCTGCTTACGAAAAAGCAGGTGTGGTGATTTTAGGTGTGAGCCCTGATGATGTTGAGTCGCATGTTAAGTTTAAGAAAAAATTTCAGTTGCAATTTCCATTATTAGCCGATGAAGGGCATGTAGTTTGTGATTTATACGGTGTTTGGGGACCGAAAAAATTTTTAGGCAAAGAATATGAAGGTGTGTTACGAACTACATTTTTAATTGATGAAAATGGCAATATTAAAAAAGTGTACGAAAATGTTCGCCCATCCGAACATAGCAATCAATTGCTAGCAGACCTCGGATTAAAATAATTTGTGTAATTCAAATCTCTGTTAATGATTTTTTATCAGCGACAGAGATTTTGTTCATTTGTTAACCAAAATTGAGAGTACTTGTGCAACCTGCTTGAACCCTAGTGACAAGTAGGTTGGAGTTTGTTATAATCGGCTTGTGAAAATTGAGACAAAGTACACAAATTCATAACTCAATTTGATACAATCAAGAATCGGGCTTGCCCCGTTTGAATCTTTTCAGGAGAGAGTCTATGCAACATTTTGTGATTGTGGGGATTCTGGTCATTGTGACGACCGTTCTCACTTATTTAGGCTTGGATGTTGCCGGGCTTGCGAAGCAACAACATCCTGTTGCCGCAAGCGCACAATCGGCTTCTATTGACCAATTGTGGCACTGGGAAATGATAGTCATTTCCTTTTTGTTTGCATTAATCGTTGTACCCATGCTATACAGCCTGATTGCCTTTCGTCAAAAGAAAGGCGAAATGAAAGATGGCGAACACATGGAAGGCAACACCACGCTTGAAATCGCTTGGACAGTGATTCCACTATTTATAGTAGTTATCTTTTCTTACTTAGGTGGTTGGTCACTTGGTGAAGTAAACCGTGTTGACCCACAAGCCCTTGTCATCAACGTGCGTGGTGCACAATTTGCTTGGACGTTTGAATATCCTGAATACGGAATTGTCAGCGATGAACTGCATTTGCCAGTGGATAGACAAGTTGTTTTGAAGATGACTTCGGCAGATGTGCTTCACTCCTTCTGGGTGCCTGAATTCCGCCTCAAACAAGATGTGGTGCCTGGTCGCATCACCGATTATCGGGTTACACCCTCACTAATTGGTGACTATAAAGTACGTTGTGCCGAACTATGTGGCACATCTCATGCTTATATGGAAAATGCAGTCATCGTCAGCACACAAGCAGACTATGACGCTTGGATTGTTGAACAAACTGAAATTGCCAAACAATTGGCTCAAACTCCAGAAGGGCAAGGCAGAATTCTCGCCGTCCGAAACGGATGCCTCGGCTGTCACTCATTAGATGGTACACCGGGTACAGGTCCTACTTGGTTTAATTTATTCGGCAAACAAGAAAACTTAAACGATGGCTCAACTATCCTTGTAGATGAAGCGTACTTAGCCGAATCTATTTTGAACCCAAATGCAAAAATTGTGGCAGGCTTCACTTCACCTTCTGTAATGCCTGCTTTTGTTTTCACTGATGAAGAAATTGCAAACATCATTGCATATATAAAGACTCTGAAATAGAGGAAATGATTATGAAGAAATTTTTTACAAGCGCATTATTCAAAGGCTTGGTTTGGCAAGTGATTGGCTTCTTTATCGGAGCAGGTCTTGTCACTGGCATTCGCGCATTAATGGGCTTAAGCACAACCGATACTTTCTTTTTCACTGAACCTGCTTGGGTATTAGGCTCTTTTATCGGCGCACTATCCTTTCTTGTTGGCTGTGGTGTCACTGATGATTGGATTAAGTGGGCGCGTGGTATTGATACCCACGACAATCACGAAGAACACTGGCACGGCTGGGAAAAATATGTAAATGTATCTTTTGACCATAAAGTGATTGGTATTCAATATACATTAATCTCATTAGCATTAATTGCCATCGGCGGTACATTCGCCTTGATTTTCCGTGCTGAACTCGCCGCTTCACAACTCCAATTCCTCACCACCGAATTACAACTCTTCGGTCAAAACGGACCGCAACTTTACAACACACTCATGTCATTGCATGGCATTGTGATGATTATCTCGATTTTGCTTGGCGTTTCTGGAATCATCAACTATGCAGTGCCTTTGTTAATCGGCGCGGCGGATATGTCCTTCCCACGCCTCAACGCTTTCTCATACTGGATTGCTGTTCCTGCGGCAGTGACCTTAATCTCCAGCCTTTTCCTCGGTGGCTTTGATACTGGTTGGACGGGTTATCCTCCGCTTTCAGCGCGTGCCCCTGTCGGTATGCAAATGTTCTTCATGGGCGTGTTTGTGGCAGGTTGGTCATCTATCTTAGGTGCATTAAATGTAGTAGTCACAGTTTTACGAATGCGCGCCAAAGGCATGACAGCCATGAAAATGCCAATTTTCGTTTGGGCGGGTTTAGCCACTTCCATTATCGCCATGACCGCTACCCAATTCATCGGCTTAGCATTTCAATTGGTCATGTTCCAACGCCTCTTTGGCATGGGCTTCTTTGACCCATCCAAAGGTGGTAATCCAATTCTCTTCCAACATTTATTCTGGTTCTATTCACATCCCGCTGTGTATGTGTTCATTTTGCCGGGCTTAGGTGTGATTTCAGAATTACTACCCGTTTTTGTCCGTAAACCTTTATATGGCTATCGTTGGATTGCGATGTCTTCCATCGGTATCGCGCTCGTGGGTTTCGTGGTGTGGGCGCATCACATGTTCACCTCAGGCATGAACGAATATTTGCGCGTGCCATTTATGTATAGCACCTTACTTGTATCCGTGCCGACAGGCGTAAAGTTCTTCTCATGGGTAGCAACGATGTGGAAAGGCAAGATTTCTACCCCAACCCCGATGTTATTCGTCTTAGGTGCGATTATCGTCTTCTTGATGGGAGGTCTTTCTGGACCGCCTCATGCTACGGTGTCAACTGATTTGCATTTACATGACACATACTTTGTCGTTGGGCATTTTCACGATACCATCTTCGGCGGATTTGTATTCCCATTCTTCGCCGCAATTTATTATTGGTTCCCCAAAGCCACAGGCAGGCGCATGAATGAATTTTGGGGTAAAGTCCACTTTTGGTTAATGACCCCGTCATTCTTCGTGTTGACATTCGGCATGATGTATGTCGGTTTACTTGGTATGCGTCGCCGTATTGCAGATTATGACCCCGCCCTTGGAATTGATACCGCACATCTTATCTTAACCATTGGCGCGTTCTTAATTGCGCTTTCTGTGTTGATTTTCTTTATCAACTTTTTCTATAGCATCAAAAATGGCGAAAAAGCCGAAGGCAATGTTTGGGAATCACGTTCACCCGAATGGCAAGTACCTTCACCAATGTCATTACATAACTACCCAACACCGCTTGAAGTGGTTGGCGAACCTTATGATTACGGTTTGAAAGACGCGCCATATATCCGATTTGTTAAGCCTGCTAAAGCAGGCAAGAGCAAACATTAATCACAAGGTGAGGAGCAAACTAGATGTCCCATTCACAAACTAAATCTGCCGCGCTCATGCAGGGCGTAATCATTGCAATTTATTTAGCCGCATTGACCGTTTTAGAATACTTTGTTGCAGTCTTATTTGATGCTGTTCCATTGTTAATTATCGTTGCGATTATCAAAGGTGCATTGGTTTTGTATTACTTTATGCACATTTACAAACTTAATGAAACAGATACCGATACCAATCACGATTCTTATGCTTATAAGACAGTGACGAATCGACTCGGCTTATGGCTGTTTCTGCTTTCGGATAGCTTCGTCTTCGCTGGGTTGTTAGTGATGCGTTCTAACTTACTCGGCTTGACTCGCCCTGAACTTAACCAAGCATTAGGTTTAGGCGTTACTGCTGTCCTTTTGGTTTCATCCTTCTTTATGAATCGCGGTGAAATGCAAATGGCGCATGGTGACGTGAAAGGCTTCATGCGTAACACGGTTATCACCTTTGTTTTAGGGCTAGGATTCCTTTTGGGTGTAGTATTACTCGAATGGCGAATCGCGGCTCACGAAGGGCTAACTGCTGACTTCGGCAACCCAGTTACAGGTCCAGTGGGAGGCGTGTTTTATATGATGACGGGTATGCACGCATTCCACGTCTTCACAGGTTTAATCTTCTTAGCAGTTGTCTGGAATAATGCTCGCAAGGGAGTTTACACTGCTGAAAAACATTGGGGCGTGGAAGCCGCCGCCGTGTATTGGCACTTTGTAGATTTGGTGTGGATTTTCTTCTACCCTGCCTTGTATTTGATTGGCACGGCTGTGAGCGCACACTAAAAAGATTATCCGCCGCCGTGAGGCGGCGGATTTTTTTATAAATAATAGGTCATTCTGAGACACATAATTGTTCTTGTGGTGCAGAATCTCGGAGTTCTACATGAATAAAAATTTATTGTGGACAGGGCTTGGTATTCTTGTTTTGCTTGCAATGGGTGCAATCTTCTCTATTTTTTTTGCACAACCACCTGCTTTTCGCGGAACAAGTTATGCAGAGCCGTTTCCACTTGCACCTGAAATTGATTTAACAAAAGCAGATGGTTCTGAATTTCGCTTAAGTGATGGAAAAGGCAAAGTTCACTTAATATTTTTTGGTTACACTTCTTGCCCTGATTTTTGCCCGACTACTTTAGCCGAAATGAAATTGTTGATGGATACACTCGGCTCAGATGCAGAAAACGTGCAAGTTTTATTTATCACGGTTGACCCTGAAAAAGATACGCCCCAAAAAATTCAAGAATATGTCAGCCGCTTTAATACAAATTTTATCGGCTTAAGTGGCGCACAAGCAGAACTCCAACCCATTTGGCAGGGTTATGGCATTTTTCGTGAAGTGACCAATCAATCCACCGCGTTAGGCACAATCATTAATCACACAGTCCGTTTGTATTTGGTTGATTTAGATGGCAACTTAAGATTATCGTATGCCTATGGCACGCCATATCAAGATGTGGTCTTCGATATTAAACTTTTATTGGATGAAGCAAAATGAATTACAGCATCCCTCGAATTTTGTTTGCTTTTGTTTTAGGAGTTATTTTCGGCGCAGTGACGACTGAAATCGCTTATCTTTCTTTGCAACGAGAAAATCGTGCGCCAAAAACAATTGAGTTAATCATCCCTGCTGGCACAGCCGAATTAATTCGTCAAGGTGATGCTCCGCCAACTATTCCGCAAGACATGCGTTTTGTTGTTGGCGATATATTGCGCGTCATTAATGAAGATAGTGAAAATCACCAACTTGGTTTGTTATACATTCCTGCAAAATCATCGGCTAGTTTGAAATTAGAGTCTGTTGAAAATATGACTATGGAATGCTCGTTTCAATCTACTAATTTTTTAGACATCACAGTACAAGAACCTGTGACATGGTGGACGCGCCTACGCGGATATTTTTATGCGGGCTTTCCGCTTGGCACACTTTTCGCAGTGTATAGCGGTTTGATTGTAAAAAAGAAAAAAGATGAATCTGTTTCGTAATATGTTTTCAAAAAAATGGTTGCTCACAACCATTTTGGTTTTAATCGGCGCGGCAGTTTGTGTTCGGCTTGGCATCTGGCAATTGGATAGGCTTGAACAAAGGCGTGCCTTTAATTCGCAAGTTGAATCAATGCGTGCCGAAGAAATATTAAACTTAAACAATGAAATTCCAGATAATATTGAATCAATGGAATGGCGTAAGGTAATTGTCACTGGTGAATATGATTTTGAAAATCAGATTGCCCTGCGAAATCAAGTTTATGACAATCAATATGGCTATCATTTAATTACCCCGCTTCTTTTTGATGGGGGGGCTGTTTTGGTCAACCGCGGCTGGATTCCCGTTGACAGCGATTGGCGACTCTATGACGAAGTTGGCGAAGTTACTGTTCAAGGGTTGATTCGGCTGGGGCAGAGCAAACCAGCCATCGGTGGAGTCGCAGATGCGTTGCCACTTGATGGCACAAAGCTTGAAGTGTGGAATAATCTTGATGTAGAAAAAATGTCCGCGCAGATTTCATATCCGATATTAAATATTTTTATCCAACCCAATGTGGATGAAGATGATACAACGCCGCCCATTGCGTATCAACCAACGATTACATTAACCGAAGGACCTCATTTTGAATATGCAATGCAATGGTTTGCATTTGCAATAATTTTATTTTTTGGGTATCCTTTTTATTTGAGGAAGCAAAGTTAACGCTTTCACTGCCGTCCTCGGCGGTGAAACTTGAAAGCAGAAAATTTATGAAATATTCTTTACAAACATCATTCGCAAAACTAACAGTCATTTTGTTCATCGCAATTTTAGCGTTGAGCATTTTGGGTTACTTTGTAACAGCCACAAATGCACAGTCATTTTGCGACGGCGCAATTGTTTGTTTGCCAACTCAACCCGTTGGTTACTTAAAACTTGCGCACGTCATCATTGCAGGAATTTCTTTAATTGTTTTATGGTTTGTGTGGCGAAAAGCATGGCGTGAACAAAAACACCATAAAATTTTATTGCCATTGACAACCATTACAACAATTTTATTTTTAGGTCAAGCGTTTGTTGGCGCAATTCAATCAACGCGCGGATACCCACTTCATTTAACTGTTTTACATTCACTCACAGCCATTGCATTATGGGTTTCACTTTTGATGCTAGTTTATTTTGCAAGCACATTGAAAGAAGATGGCAAGGTTGAAATTCGTTTTGGCTTTCGGCAACGCCTAAAAGATTTTTGGATTTTATCCAAACCATTAATTGTGGCTTTGTTATTGGTCACAACTTATGGTGGATTAGTAATGGGCGGAAAAGCATTTCCATCCGCCTCATTAACGTTTTGGACATTATTCGGTGGCGCATTAGCGGCGGCAGGCTCAAGCGCATTGAATCAATACATTGACCGCGACCTTGATAAAAACATGCAACGCACTGCCAAACGTCCGCTTGCTGATGGTAGATTAACTCCCGCAGAAGGTTTATCTTATGGCTTGGCTTTATGTTTAATTAGTTATTATGTAATGGCTGGTTATGTTAATTTCCTCGCGGCGTTACTTTCACTCACAGGAATTTTTTATTACGTTATTTTTTATAGCGTCTGGCTCAAAAAAGCAACCGTGCAAAATATTGTCATTGGTGGTGGCGCGGGTGCAATTCCTCCAATGGTAGGTTGGGCGGCGGCAACAGGTGAGTTGACTCTGGCGGCTTGGATTTTGTTCGCCATCATCTTTATGTGGACTCCGCCTCATTTTTGGGCGTTAGCAATCGTTCGTATGAAAGATTATGAAAAAGCAGGCGTGCCGATGTTGCCCGTCGTTGTGGGTGAAGAAAAGACTCGCAAACAGATTTTGATTTACACTATTGAATTAATCGCCGTTACGCTTCTTCTGCCGATATTCAACTTGACAGGTGTTTTCTACTTAATCTCCGCTTTGGTTTTGGGTGCTCTTTTGTTTTACGCCGCATGGAAAGTTTTCCGCCTGGGCGGCAACAAAAATGCTTGGATGATGTATCGCTGGTCTAGCATGTACTTGGCGTTTATCTTTTTGGCGTTGATGATTGATGCGGTTATCTGATAAAGATTACCGCTTGCTCATCTGCATACACTTTTTGCCAGCCGTTCATTTCTAAAGCTTTTGTAATTTCCCAATACGGTTCAATCAAAATAAAATTGACTTGCCATTCATCCAAAATGTGAATGGCATTTTCATTTCCGCTGACCACTGCATGCCATTGGTTGATAATTTCGTTTCCATATAAATCTGCCCGTCCATCAACAAAGACGGGGTATTCAGGCAAAGCCCACAACAAATATCCACCCCAGTTGTATGAATTGAATAAATTGCCTTTGGGTTGATTTTCTTTTATCCATTTAATCGCATGGATGGGATAATTTTCATCTACCTTTTCAGGTAACGAAGTAAGATAGGCATTTCCAAGCGCAGTGGCAGTGAGCGCAAGAACAAGCATGGAGTTAATCAAAAGCCGAAGGGGACGAACCAACTCTCCGCGAGGGGTGAGGCGTGTATTTTGTTGAAAATGTTTAAGCGCGATATTCATCCAATCAGATAATAAAGGCGTGACGACAATTGCAAATAAAGCGATATTGCGTTGTGAAAAAAATGTTAGATATGCAAACCCTAACACTTTGAAAATTTGAATCCAATTTTGTTTTTTGGCAAACGGCGCAGAAAGCAACAGCAAAAAAAACATCCACAACAACGGGTGAAAATCAATGCGATGAAAATCAGGCGAGAGCCATTCTTGAATTTGAAGCGAAACATTGATTTGTTGAAACGGCAAAGCCCAAATAGATAAACCGTTTGGGTTGAATCCAATTGCCAGCGAAGATAATGCAGACCAGCCGATTAAGTTTTTTATTTCATTCCAATTTTTTTCTTCGCTTGTGAATTGTTCAATCACTTCGCCAGCAATGTGCGCGATGATTAAAAGAAAACCCCAAATCCAACCGCCGTGAATATTTGCCCACAAGGCAAATAACGGAATCAAAATCCAGCGCGGTTGTTTTTTGATAAGTAAATTATCTAAAAAAGCAATCAAAAGAAAAGATAGAATTTGCGGACGCGGTCCCCAAATCGGCGCAGCTGTGATAGCGGCGAGGATTAAGATAAACGCGTTGATAAAAACATTCCCCGCAAGCCTGCGTGAGATAATGTAAAATGTAAAAACGCCGATGGCGGATACAAAAAACGTAATTGCAAAATATCTGCCGATTGTATACAAGGCATATAATAAAATTTCTGAAACCCAAAACGCATTGACCCATTCCGTGCCATTGCGTGTGTAACTAAAAATATCTGTTAATAAAATTTGTTTTTGCTCAAACATGATTTGCCCCGCGCGCAAATGCCACCACATATCTGCGTCAATCGGCGTGCGGGTGAGCAGAATAAAAATCAATGCAAGCGCAACAAATAAAACTAAATTTGAAATTGTTTTTTGGGAGTTATCTTGAATCATTTTTCTCGTTTTGAAAAACTTTCTTGGGTTGCCGCAATCGGCGCAGGCATTGGCTTAATCATGGCTTCGTTTCAATTATATGGCGGCGACGATTATTATCGCTATTATCTTCCCTTCGCGCAAGGTTGTTTTGATTGTGGTTATGTTCCATATTTTGCAAAATGGTTTTTATTCCCATTAAATTTTTTTCCAGAATATCCATTCGGTTGGGGCGTTTGGACGATTATCTCTGTCAGCGGTTTTTTGATACTGGCTTACTTCACGCGCATCAACCCACTTTATTTTTTTATTTCATTTCCAATGCTTGGTCAAATTTGGCTTGGTCAAATTGATGTTTTGATTGCAACTGGTTTGGTCATTTTTTTATTTTCAAAAAATGATTATGCTCGTAGCATTGGATTGATTTTAGCATTAACCAAACCGCAATTGACTTTTCTTCCATTGATGCTTTCTCTGCTTTTAGAATCTCCGCGCCTCTTGCCTAAGCTTCTGCTTGTTCCTGCTCTGACAATTTTTCTCAGCCTCGTCATTTTCGGCTCAACATGGTTCGTGGATTGGCTACAAAACGCTTCTGCCAATTTACCTGTCCATGTGTGGCGATTGGCAAGTTTAGATATTTGGAAGTTTGGTATCTTCCTCACGCCTTTGCCTTTATTCTTCAAAGATAAACGTGAAAGGCTCACGGCAGGCTTGCTAGTTTCAGCCATTGCCACGCCTTTTTATGGCGTGTATTCTTATGTTTTATTTTTGCTCTTTGAAGTTAAGTGGCAATATGTTTTACTTTCGTACGCATGGATAATAGGCTTTGCTTTTTGGCAAGAAAACGCCATGCGAATAGCTTGGGTTCTGCCGCTGGGCATGTTGGTTTTTATGTTTTATAAAAAGAGACTATCTTTATAAAAGATAGTCTCTTTTTATAGCTTTTGTTTTATTCACCCAAATAATCTCTTAATTTCCTACGAATAGATGGGTGTCTTAATCTACTCAACGCTTGCGCTTCAATTTGGCGCACGCGTTCACGTGTCACGCCCATTTTGCGTCCCACTTCTTCGAGTGTATAAGCCTGACCATCTAACAAACCGTAGCGTAATTGCAAAATCCGCACTTCGCGTGGAGGCAACCCGTTTAAGACTTCACCGAGATGTTCTTTCAACAAGTTATATGTCGCAGTGTCATCTGGTGGAGGTGCTTCATCGTCTTCAATGAAATCACCAAGCACAGAATCTTCTTCGTCATCAGTCGGCGTTTCTAAAGAAAGCGGGCGACGCGCGACTTGAATCATGTTTTCTACTTTTTTCGGTGGGACATCTAACGCTTCTGCTAATTCTTCTACGCTGGGTTCACGACCTAAGCGTTGAGTCAACTGATGTTGAACGCGTAATAATTTGTTGATTTGGTCGCCCATGTGGACAGGCACACGAATCGTACGTCCTTGGTCTGCAATCGCGCGGGTCACTGCTTGACGAATCCACCAAGTTGCATAAGTGGAGAATTTATGTCCACGACGATAATCAAATTTTTTCGTAGCGCGAATCAAACCGATATTGCCTTCTTGAATCAAATCTAAGAAAGGCACGCCGCGCCCCATATATTTTTTAGCAACTGAAATCACCAAACGCGAGTTGGCTGTGATTAAATGTTCACGAGCCGCCCAGCCATCTTCAATGAAGCGGCGTAGTTCAAGCCTGCGCTTTGGCGTGGCATTACCTGTGGCAAGTTCTTCGCGGGCTGTTCGCCCACGTTCAATGCGTTGGGCAAGTTGAACCTCTTCAACTGCTGTAAGCAACGGCACACGGCTGACTTCTTTTAAGTACAAGCCGATTGTGTCGTCTGTGTCAATATTGGCGAGGTAATCGTCTAAGGCGAGGTCAGGCTCGGGTTCGGCTTCGCCACTCTCTTCCACTGCCACCAATTCATCTTCGGTTGGCTCAGGCATGACGGTATCTTCCATAAATGGAATACCGGCACTTAATAAGGCTGAGAAGGCTTCTTCGAGTTGTTCTACATCCTGCTCGGCTTCGGGGAAGAAGTGCAGAATGTCGTCTAAAGTCACATACGATTTTTGCCGCCCTAGTTCAATCAGCCGTGCGATTGCGGGAAATTCTTCTTCATCATCGCCGCCAATCAAAATTTTTTCTACATCCATTCGCAAATCCAACTTTCACTAAATTTTTTTATAAATAAACCACAATTAGAATACAATGTTTTAAGGTGAAAAGCAATACTTTTACACCTTTCTGATGCTTTGCAATGCTTTTGTATTACATTATTGCGTCAAATGGCTTGCCATTTGACGCAATAAAAAGTTACGGCGTAGCAGTCGCCTCGATGGTGGGCACCAAAGTTTCGGTCGGAGGAAGAGGCGTAAACGTTGGTGTCGGCGTACTCAAATATGGCGGGAATGTTGCCAAAGTTGTCAAAGAATTAATCCCGTTCAAAGAAAGTATCATTATTTTTTCTTTATCTAGCCTCACATAGTAGCCGTTGTTTGTGGGTGTGCTATCGCCAACTTCGAGCGTGTTTTGTGTGCCATCTTCAAACTTAATCGTGATGATGTAAGACGGATTATCAAGCCCAAAGGTAGATGGGTCGCCTTCGATTTCTTGGATGATTTTCAAAGCCAATGTTTGTGTTGCCGCCGCTTCTGCTAGACCTGTATCTGCTTCTTGCTCTAGTGGCTTGGCAACTACCCAAACATTTTCTCTCCGTTCTATTTTGGTAGTTTCTCCATCTTTTGGTTGCACTTCAATACTGGTTACGATGTTGGTTGAGTCGAACAAAAACATTTCTTCGGCAGTGGGTGTAATTTCTGCTTCGCTGGCTGTTTCGGCATTATTGTTGATGATGTATGCAACGCCGAGGATTGCCACAAAGAGAATCACTGTGATTAATGTGCCAGTGCTAAAAACGGGTTTGGTTGGCTTTTGTTTTTTCTTGGTTTTGCGTGAAGCCATACTGATTAACCTCTTCTGCGACGGGCAATCCATGAAGAAATGCCGAAGAACACAACCATGCCGGGGATGACAATAATCATCACTACGCCTAAGATTAAGAAACGCAATTGAGATGGCGGGAGGAAGATGCGTTGGGTTTGTGGGCGAGTGGTGAGGTTGATTAAGTTTTCTTGCTCAGCCGCCCAATCCAACGAGTTGATGAAGAAGTTGCCATTTCCATATACATCAAAATAGGCATTGATGGCAAAAAGTGAATTGCCAAACACAACCACGCGACCTTTGGTGGTTAAGTTTTCTCCAGCCACTGCCATATTGAGCGGACCTATGTTATCTATTCCTTCGTCATATTGAATTTGTTCACCTTCTGAAACATCTAACTTGGTTTCACCATACGAATTTGCAGAAGTGAAAATTAATGGAGTCACCACTACATCTACAGAGTCTAATGGTTTAGTGCTTAAGCTTTGGGCGTTGGGCATAATCACCGCATAATTTTGACTCAAGTTTTGTGTAATCGGGTGCATATTGGCACTTTCGGATACAGCATTAAGTTGATTGTCGGTTGTGCCAGAAAAATCTAAGATTAAGTCATTGTTGATAATGATGCCCCAATCTTGACTCAGGTATTTTGCAATTGGGTCGTAGGCAGTCCCAAATTCTGTTAAGGCTCTGGGGTCTTGCATGACAACCAACGAACCGCCTTTATCCACAAAGCCTTTGAGCATGTTTACTTCATCTTGTGAAAGTGGCTTTTGCGGACCTGCCACTACAATCACTTCGGCATCAGCAGGGATTTCAGTCTCGGATAAAAGATTAAGTGGCTTTACTATGTAATTTTTTTCTTCCAGCGTTTGTTGGGCGGTGGTGAAACTGCGTTCATCGGCTGGATTCAAAGTTGCTTCACCATGTCCTTGTAAAAAGTACACGACTCTTTGGGTAGGGTTGATGAGTCGAATCATGGCGCGGGCGAGTTCTGCTTCGTTAGCACTGGAGGCGATTTCTTTCGCTTCGCCCATTTGAAGCAAGATTTTGCCATCACCTGTAATGCCTGCTTGACGCACTTCTAATGGGTTCTGATTGGGGTCAACAAAGACGTAATCAAACTTACCATTACTATTGTTCTTAAACTTTTGTAGCAATTCTTGGGCAGGTTGTGGGTTGATGGCGTTTGAGTAATATGCCGTTGCTTTTATGTTTTCTGGCAAGGCGTTGAGAATATCGAGCGTTTCGGGCGCGAGGGTGTTGGATTTATCTTCTGTAAAATCCCAGGGTGCGCCTAATAAATCTTGATTGTTATAGACGATGTAGTTTGCGGCAAAGAGAATGCCGATAAATGCCAAAGCAAGAATCAGTGAGTTGGAACCGTACCTCGCTTGTCGTCCAGTTAAGAAGCGGCGAATTGCATCAGGAGCAAGAATCGCGTAAGTAGCGAGTCCTAAAACAACAAGGGCAATGCTAATCTGAAAAGCAAGGTTGACGGTTTCGATTTGGTCATCTTGCAAGGTGAACATGCCAATGCCCGTTAAGATTTTTGACGAGCCAATTAAGCCTGTGGCAACACAAGCAATAAGCGCGACGATGAGCGCCGCGAAAGCGTATTGTGCATTTGGGTTTTTCTTTTTACCAGCCATTAGCGCCATCTCCGAATTTCGATTGCAGTGGTGCCGATGAATAAGCCTAATGCGGTAAGGCTTAGATAATAAGTAATTCCTGCAAGGGTCATCGAACCACGATTGATATTTTGTGAAAAGTGATAAGACATGCTGAGGTAGTTCAGTAAGTCACTGCTTTCTGGAATTAAACCCGCAGGCATGTTAACAAAAAACCATAGGAAGAAGAACAAGCCGAGTGTGACAAAAAATGCGGCGAATTGGTTGCTGAATATAGCAGAGATACCAACGCCTAATGCCAGCATGGCAGAGGCGACCAGAATCAAACCAATATAAGAAGATATAACAGTTTTCCAGTCTAAACCTGGTGATACAAAATTATTCAGCACAATTGGGAAGATTAAAGTTACGAGTGCGGCGGTCAGCACAAACATCATTGCGCCGAGCCATTTGCCTGCTACAAATTCAAAATCTTTGACTGGGGCTGTGAGCATCAGTTCAAGTGTGCCCATGCGTGCTTCGTCAGAGATGAGGCGCATGGTGATGGCTGGGGCGAGGAACACCATCAAAAAGATGAATAACCAGTTGATTTGCAGTGTATCTGGTGCGGTGCCTCCGCCCATAAGAGCATTTTGTGAACTGAACAACAAAATTAAGGTGAAGTAAATTCCCAATGGCAAGAGAATGGCAAGCATCACAACATACGCCAAAGGGCTATTAAAGTAATTATCGTATTCGCGTTTTGCGATTGTCCAAATATTATTCATAGTTCTCTCTACTTCTTTTTACCGTCGTTGCTGGTGAGTTCAATGAAGATTTCTTCAAGGCTCATGCCCAGCGGACGAAGTTCGAGCAAATCGTAACCAGTTTTGATGACTTGTTTGGCAACTTCGGGGCGTAAATCTTTACCAGAAGCAAATTCAAATTCCACTGCGCCGTCATCAAGAGTTTCCACTTTGCGAACACCTTTGACTTCTTTAATAGTGTCAGCCAATTGGTCGCCATCACCACGCACTTTGACCACCACACGCTCAGCGCCGAGCAAGCGGGCTTGTAAGTTTTCGGTAGTATCTTCCGCTACGATTTTGCCTTTATTAATAATCAACACACGGTCACACAAGTTTTGGGCTTCATTGAGCAAGTGCGTAGAAAGTAAAACAGTTTTTTCTTTGCCAATTTCACGAATCAACTCACGCACTTCTACCACTTGATTGGGGTCTAAACCAATCGTCGGCTCATCCAAAATTAAAACTTCTGGGCTGTGCAAAAGGGCTTGTGCCAAACCAACTCTTTGGCGCATACCCTTAGATAAATTGCCAATGTAGCCTTGCGCACGGTCTAACAAGCCGACCATATCTAACACTTCATCTACACGGTCTTCCACATCGGGCAGGCGGCGTAAATCACCCATGTATTTCAGATAATCAAACACCACCATATCTGTATATAGTGGCACCGTCTCTGGTAAATAACCTACTCGTTTACGAACTTCAAGCGATTCTTCCACCACATCATAACCAGCCACAATCGCTTCGCCATCACTGGGCGGCATGTAGCCTGTTAAGATTCGCATGGTCGTTGTTTTCCCAGCCCCGTTCGGACCGAGAAAACCCACAATTTCGCCTTTATTGGCGTTAAAGTTCAAATTGTGGACGGCGCGGCGTGCGCCATAGTCTTTCGTGAGACCACTAACTTTAATCATTGCCTCTCCTTGCAAATTGAAATTTTATTTGTACCCCTCTCCCTCTTGGGAGAGGGGATAGGGGTGAGGGTACAAAGAAAAAACACAGCCCTGCGGCGGTGCCTTTTTGTATTGCCGTTGAATACTATACAATAAATGAAGAACCAAAGTCAAGCAGTCTAATACCTTCTAATATAACCCTAATCTTATCAATAGATACGAGAGTGCGTCGCACCATAAAACCAGATAAGTTTTCTCAAACAGATTTATCTTATCTTCAAATTAATTCTGATTAACAACAGTGCGACGCACCCCAAGCCGCCTCTTTTCTGACTTTGAAATTGGTCATTGCTCCCAAGCCTTTTCATTAACCTATACATCTTTTATAGGCTTTGTAACAATAGCCCAAATAGGGGAACAAATTTACTAAACCGTGATGTATAATCATCTATATTTCAAAAGGAGAATGTATTATATGAATACAAAAAAGTTTTCAATTTTGCTTGCGGCATTGATGCTAATTATTGTGCAATTAGCCTGTGCGCTTGGTGGTGAGCCGACCTTAAGCAATAGCCGCACTTCGTTTGACCAAGACGGCACGCAAACCAGTTCTACCTTTGGAGCATTTGACACAGTCTATGTCGTCAGTGATTTATCAAACGGCGCGGCTGGAAATGTCATCACCTCACGTTGGACAGCGGTCAATGCCGATGGCTTAGACCCCAACTTCTTCCTCGATGAAGCAGATATTACTGTAAGCGAATCAGACGCGCCTTTCAATGGCACGATTTACTTCTTCTTCCCTGCTCCTTCTGGTGGCTGGCCCGCTGGCACATATCAAGTTGAAATTCTGTTCAACGGCGTGTTGAGTGCTACAGTCAATTTCACAGTTCAATAAAGTTTAGTTAATGAACGCCTAGACCTCCGAGATTTTTAAAATCTCGGAGGTCTTTCTCTTGTGAGGTAAAATATCTCTAACCCTAACCAAGGAGAGAGAATGATTGTTCTAAAAGAATCAAAAGAAAAACGAGTATTCAACAATGTACTAGGGGCAATGGGGAATACACCACTTGTCAAGTTAGAACGAATTGGAAAAGACTTACCAGTTCCACTATATGCAAAATTAGAATTTATGAACCCAGGTGGCTCGGTCAAAGACAGAGTCGGGGCAAATATCATCGAGCAAGCAGAAAAGCGTGGGCAAATAAAACCAGGCGGAACCATAGTCGAAGCGACTTCGGGTAACACAGGAGTCGGGTTAGCAATCGCCGCCGCACTTAAAGGCTATAAAACCATCTTCGTCATGCCTGACAAAATGAGCAACGAAAAAATCTTATTGCTCCGTGCGTATGGTGCAAAAGTTGTTATTACGCCAACCGCTGTTGGTCCCGAAGACCCGCGTTCTTATTATGAAGTTGCAAAAAAGTTTGCACGCGAAACTCCGAATGCCATTTTAGCAAATCAATATCATAATCCTGATAATCCAAAAACACATGAGTTAAGCACGGGCCCTGAATTATGGGAACAAACTGATGGAAAAATTACTGATGTGATTATTGGCATTGGCACAGGCGGAACGATCACAGGCGTTGGTCGTTATCTAAAATCAAAAAATCCAAACATCACCATTGTTGGTGTAGATATTGAAGGTTCAATCCTCACTGAAATTTGGCAAAACAAAGGTGTCATTCCTCCGGGTGCATATCCGAAAACATATAAAGTGGAAGGCATTGGCGAAGACTTTTTGCCATCCACCATGGATATTAATTATGTAGATGCAATCGAACGCGCTGGTGATAGAGAATCATTTTTATGGGCGCGCCAGTTGGTTCGTCAAGAAGGTATTTTTGCGGGTGGCTCATCTGGCTCGGCGATTGCGGGTGCAATTAAATATTGTAAAAAATTAAAAGGTGACCGTTTGCCTGTTGTCATTTTGCCTGATTCTGGTTCGCGCTATCTCTCAAAATTTTATGATGATAAATGGATGCGTGAGTTTGGATTCTTATCTATGGAATTTGGTGAAACGGCTCTGGGCGACCTTCTGCTTGCGAAACCAAACAAACAGTTACTTACCGCCACGTTGGGCGACTCGATTCGCAAAGTAGTGAATGTGATGCACCAAAATGCTGTTTCACAAATGCCAGTCATTGACAAAGAAGGCAACTTGAAAGGGCTTATTGAAGAAGTAGATTTATTGAGTCACTTACTAGAAGAGCACGACCATAGCAACGATGAGCCAATTGATAGCCTCATACAAAAAGCAAGTGCAGTCTTCCCACCTGAAACTTTATTAGAAGAAGCCATGCCATCTTTAACTGCTGGTTTGGCATTGATTGTTGTTGAGCAGAATAAACCAGTTGGCATATTAACGAAAATTGACGTACTTGATTACGTGGCTGGGAAGATATAATACTTATATGACTAATGAAAGCTCAGATGAAATAAGTTTTAAGACATATCATCCCTTTTCAGAATTTGAGAAGACACAAGAAATATGGCTTGATTTAGAAAAACGCTCTGTGCATAGTTATTTCACTTCATGGGGGTGGGTTTCCGTTTGGTTAGCAAGTTTGCCATCTGATATTAAAATAATATTGCATGTTGGCTATCAAAACCAACAGCCTGTGGCGGCTTTTTTTCTCGGCGAGCGCAAAAGTAGAAAATATAAATTTCTCCCAACCACTTCTTTTGCGCTTAATGCCACAGCACATCATTATTATGATAACTTGTATATTGAATACAATTCAATTCTTTATGATTCTTCTATTAACATAAATTTCAATGATATTCTGCGCTATCTATTTAGCCTTAGATGGAATGAATTACTTTTGTCTGGTGTCACCCACAAATTTGCCGCTGATTTTAACTTTCTTCAAGAAAAAGAATATCATGTTTTATTAACGCAAGATACAAATTCTTTTTTTGTAAACTTGCAAAAAATCCGCGATGACGGCATGGATTTTTTGAAATCGCTTAGTTCTAATCGCCGAAGCCAAATTCGCCGCTCGTTAAAGCAATACCAAACCAGTGGAAACATTCATATTCATGAAGCGACTTCGGTAGAAGAAGCCCTTGCCTTTCTTAACCAATTAGTCCATTATCATCAACTTGAATGGCAAAAAAGAGGCTGGGCTGGCGCATTTGCAAATGAATACCTATATCAATTTCACAAAGACCTTATCCAAAAACGATTTGAAGAAAATGAAATTCAAATTTTGCATATCTACACCGACCAAATGGATATTGGCTATATTTACTCATTTGTTTATAACGGAGACGTGCTGTTTTATCAAAGTGGCTTTAACTATCAAGAAAATAACAACTACCGCCCAGGCTTAATTTCTCATTACTTGGCAATTTTGCACAACGCCCAGAAAAATATGAGCACTTACGACTTTCTAGCAGGTAATTCTTCTTATAAGCAAACTTTTGCCAGCGATTCAAAACCCTTATATTGGCTTCGAGTTTATAAAAACAAACCCCGCTATCAGTTAGATAAAACCTTGCTTTACCTAAAGAATAAATTTGGACTTAATAATTCATTATCAGTTAATCTTAAAAAAATAATTACTTCTCTTAAGAATATAGTAACGCGGCAAACAAAATAGAATAACTTAATTGAATTAGAACAAATTTTCTGTTATACTTTCCCTATCAATTGGCGCGTGCCAATACAAACAAATCGGAGGCAGAAATGGATTTCAGTTCAATTAATTGGATAGCGGTTGTTTTATGTCTTGTAGCCAGCATGGTGATTGGTGGTGTGTGGTTTAGCCCGAAAGTATTTTTTAATACATGGTGGAAAGCCATTGGCAAAACAGAAAAAGACATGCAAGATATGTCTAAAGGAAGTTCTGCTAGTATGATGGCTACATGGGGCGGGACTATCATCGCGTCTCTCATTCAAGCAATCTTCATGGGCTTTATGACCGATGCTATGGGCGCAGGGAATTGGTCATCTGGCGCCATGACAGGTTTCTGGTTGTGGCTTGGTTTCATAGCCCCATCCAGCTTAACCAACAAACTTTTTGCAGATAGAGTCCCTGCTTGGTTTTATGAAGCAGGTAATCATCTCGTTACATTCCTTGTAATGGGTGCAATACATGGCGCAATGTAAATCTCATTAACCGTCCCGCAGGTTGAATTGTATGAAATAAATTTTCTCTAACAAACCTGCGGGACGTTCATCACATTGAAGTAAAATAAAACAGACGTTTAACCGTCTGTTTTATTTTTGGAGGAACATGATTCGACCTTATAAAGAAGAAGATTTTGAAATCATCGTCAAATTTTGGTTTGAAGCAATACAAGTGGCTGTACCAGAATTAGTAAAACGCATGGGATATGAATTTCAAGGCGCACGCGAATACTTTAAAAGCGTTGTTGCTGAAAACAAGATGTGGGTATATGAATTAAATCAACAACCAGTTGGTTTTATTGCCATGCAAAACGATTTTATTGACCGCTTATACGTTAACCCACAATTTCATCGTCAAGGCATTGGGCAGGCATTGCTTGAATTTGCAAAAACACTTTCGCCAAATCATCTTTGGCTTTATACCGACCAAGCAAATAAAATGTCTCGCGCGTTTTATGAAAAAAATAATTTCATTGCCGAAAAATTTGGAGTCAGCCCGCCACCTGCATCCGAACCTGATGTAGAATATCATTGGTATAGAAATGGAGTGCAGACTTAAGTCTGCAAACCTTATGCGCCCAACATTTCTTGAAGTCAATCTCAATCAACTCAAAACAAATCTGCAAAACATTCGCGCACACACCAAAACAAAAATTATCACAATGGTCAAAGCCAACGCTTATGGTCATGGCGTGGATGGTGTTGCACCATTCATCGAACCGCATACAGATTATTTTGGCGTTGCATTGGTGGAGGAGGGGATTCATTTAAGAAATCTTGGAATCAAAAAACCGATTTTGGTTGCTGGTGGAACTTTGATTGAGCAACTGCCACTTTTTTTTGAACATGATTTAATTCTTACCGCTTCATCACCTGACTTGTTAACTGCTACTGACCATCTAGCGTTATCTCGTCGTCAGGCGATTAAAGTGCATTTGAAAATTGATACAGGCATGGAAAGAGTCGGCGTGCATGAATACGAATCTGAATCATTTTTGGCTCAATCTCTTGTGTGTAGCCAATTTGTAGAAATAGATGGAATTTATACACATTTAGCAAATTCGGAACTTAATGTGGAGTCGAGTGGCTTGCCACTTGCAACTAGCAATCTAGTTGATTCCAGAATCCAACTCGAACGATTTCAAGAAGTGTTACGTTTTTATGAAAAACGAAGTTTGCCAACTCCGCTTCGTCATGTTTGTAATTCAGGTGGAATATTAAATTTACCCGAAGCGCATTTCGATATGGTTCGCCCGGGCGTTTTATTTTATGGTGTTTATCCAGCCAGAGATATTGAAAAGAAAATAGATGTAAAGCCTGCATTAACGTGGAAATCGAAAGTGGCATATAGCAAAATCACACAGCCGGGGCGAAGCATCAGTTATGGGTCGTTGTACCAAGTAGAAGACAGTCCGAAGCGGATTGTGACGATTCCGTGTGGCTATGCTGACGGATATTTTCGGCGTATGACAAACCAAGCAAGAGTCATCATCAATGGAAAAAAATATCAGCAAGTGGGCAGAATCTGCATGGACCAGTTTATGGTCAACGTGGAAGATGATGATGTGAAAGTGGGTGATGACGCCATTTTATTGGGTGATGGAATCACTGCCGAAGATTTTGCGGATTGGACTGGCACGAATGAATATGAAATTATGACAAATATTAGTGCGCGTGTGCCGCGTGTGTATGTAGTGTAAAATAAACGTCCCGCAGGTTGAAGTTAAGTAATTAAACTCTTCTGATAAACCTGCGGGACGATGATAATGATTGAGGTGTATGTTGAACTCTAAAGTAAAAGATTATTTAATTTTGTTTAGCGTTGCTGGCGTTTCTGTCGGCTTAGACCAATGGACAAAGATGTTAGTGCGTGAGCATATTCCATTTGGAAGCCAATGGTTGCCAGAATGGTTAATGTGGCTCAGCCCGTATGCACGTTTTGTGCATTGGAGCAATAGTGGCGCGGCGTTTGGCATGTTTCAAGACGGCAATCAGGTTTTCAAAGTTTTGGCATTTATTGTGATTGGGGCAATTATTTATTATTATCCGCAAGTAGAAAAAGAAGGTTTGTTTTTGAAACTGGCACTGGGCTTGCAATTGGGCGGTGCAACAGGAAATTTAATTGACCGTTTGCTTAACAATGAAGTCACAGATTTTATTTCAGTCGGTACATTTCCTGTTTTCAATATCGCTGATGCTTCTATTTCAGTGGGTGTAGTTGTTTTGTTAATCGGCGTTTGGATTCAAGAGCGCAAAGAAAAAGCCAATAAGCAAATCGAAAATAATGAACAATTGTCAGTGGACAGTCATCAGTGAGTAATGAGCGGATTGAAATTTTTGTTTATGATGAAGGAAATGCAGAGCGATTAGATAAATTTCTCGTTCAGCGTTTGCCTGAATTTTCACGCGCGCGTTTGCAAGGGCTAATTGCAGATGGTTTTGTTTTGGTCAATCATGTTCCTGCAAAAAAAGCGGGCCAGTTAATTGAAAATGGTTTTGAAATTCAAGTGCGCATTCCGCCACCAGTGCCAAGTGGTTTGGTCGGCGAAAATATTCCTTTAGATATTATTTTTGAAAATGATGATTTGATAGTAGTCAACAAACCTGCTGGAATGGTTGTTCACCCGGCGGCGGGTCATTCTTCGGGGACGCTTGTTCATGCTGTGTTAGGTTATGACCCCGATTTAGAAGGTATCGGCGGTGAAGAACGCCCCGGTCTTGTGCATCGTTTAGATAAAGAAACATCAGGCTTGATTGTGCTTGCAAAAAATGAACAAGCACATCACTGGTTACAAGACCAATTCCGTTTGCGAACTGTAGAAAAAACATATCTCGCTTTGGTAGATGGAAAACCACCAACGCCAGCAGGTCGAGTAGAAGCGGCAATTGGCAGAGACCAAAGTCATAGAAAAAAGATGGCAATTGTTCCACAAAAAAAAGGGCGTGAAGCCGTTAGTGAATATAAAACGTTGGTATCATTTAAGAATCACACATTGCTTGAATTTCATCCATTGACAGGAAGAACGCATCAAATTCGTTTGCATTGCCAATTTTTGGGGTGCCCAATAGTTGGTGATTCGGTTTATGGGAAAAAGAATCCAACCGTTGAAATTAATCGGCATTTTTTACATGCATATCAATTGAAAATTATTTTGCCAAATGAAAAATCTCCGCGAACCTTTGAAGCGGAATTGCCAGAGGAATTGAAACAAGCCTTAGAAGAGGTTAGAAGATATGAATGAAGAATATGTAGACCTTCGCTCAGACACCGTCACCAAACCTACACCTGAAATGCGCGAGGCAATGGCAGAAGCCGAGGTGGGTGATGATGTTTACATGGATGACTCAACTGTCAATGAACTACAAGAAAAAGCCGCAAAGATGCTCGGCAAAGAAGATTCGCTTTTTGTCCCATCAGGTACGATGGGGAATTTGATTGCTTTAATGGTGCATTGTCAGCGTGGCGACGAAGTGATTCTTGGCAACAAATCTCACATTTATTTGAACGAGGCGGGCGGAATGTCTGCTTTGGGTGGGATACAGCCACATCCAGTGCCGAATCAAAAAGATGGCACATTGGCATTAGATGACATCCGCGCTTCGATTCAGAGTGAAGACGTGCATCATACAATTACAAAATTGATTTGTCTTGAAAACACGCAGAATGTTTGTGGTGGTGTTCCGTTAACTGTGGAATATACCAATCAAGTTGGCGAGATTGCCAAAGAAAATAATTTAGCATTGCACATTGACGGCGCAAGAATTTTCAACGCGGCAACTGCATTGAATGTAGATGTTAAAGATTTAGTTAAGCCTGCTGATTCGGTGATGTTTTGTTTGAGCAAAGGCTTAGTTTCACCAATTGGCTCAATGTTGGTTGGAACGGAAAAATTTATTAATCGCGCCAGGCATTTGAGAAAAATGTTAGGTGGGGGGATGCGTCAAGTTGGCGTGATTGCGTCTGCTGGATTAATTTCATTAGAAAAAATGACGAAGAGGTTAAGTCAAGACCATGCTCGGGCTAAGAAAATGTATGATGGTCTGAAACAGGTTGCAGGTCTGGTTTTAGAGGCGGAACCAAAATCAAATATGCTGTATTTTGCTATTCATCCAAAGATTCGATTATCTGATAATCAAATCATTGAAGAAATCAAAAAATATGGTGTGCTGGTAGATTGGGCGGCATCGCGTCGTTTTCGTTTGGTGACGCATTATTGGGTGGATGAGGCGGGTGTGGAAAAAACGATTGAAGCAATTAAGAATGTGTTGAAATAATTAATCTGAAACTGCAATAACAGCAGGGTCTTCAATTATCATTTTTTCAAACGCATCTACAATAGTGGGGTCAAATAAAATTCCTGATTGTTCGCGTAAATAAATTAACGCTTCTTCTGTAGAAATTTTTTGACGATATGGGCGATTGCTAGTGAGCGCATCAAACGCATCAATGACTGAAAACAAACGCGCCAAAATTGGAATCTCTTCACCTTTTAACCCGCTAGGATAACCTGTTCCATCCCAACGTTCTTGATGATGACGAATAAGTGGGATAGTATCTTCTAAAAATGGAATACCTTCAACAATTTTTGCACCAATATCTGGATGCAATTTCATTAACTTCCACTCTTCATCATTAAGTTTGCCAGGCTTATGTAAAATCGTATCGCTGATTCCGATTTTGCCAATATCATGTAATAACGAACCGCGTTCTAAAACTTTTAATTGTTCGCTAGAAAACTTAAGCATTTCACCAAGTTTTACTGCCAAATGACTAACGCGAATGCTATGACCTTCTGTTTCTCTATCGCGTGCATCCAACGCAGAAGTTAATGATGCCAACGTTTGGTCGTATGTTTCTTCAAGCGTGTCATACGCGGCTTTGATTTCAATGGCTTGACGGCGAGATTCTGCTAACAGCATGGAACGCTCTAAGGCAATGGCGGCTTGATTCACCAATGCTTGCATGTCATTTGGATTTGTAGCGGGGTTATTCTTTTGGTCATCTGGTGATTCCATCCAAATGGCACCATAATTTCTGATTGGGGTTTTAATAGGAATACAACTTTGAATGCCTGATTGACCTTTCGAAAAGTAGATTAACTGACCTGCATTCATCGCATCTTTAATTAATTTCATCGGGTGACGTGACCCCTGCACGAGTTCTCCCGCTTCTATTTTTACTTCGGCGGCAATGCTTTCATCTACATTTAGTAAAACAATGCCAGTGGTAGTGCTGGCTGATAATTTATGTGCTGTTTGAGCAATATCGGTGGCGGCTTCTTCCAAATTTTCAGCTTGAATAATTTGGTTGCTAAGGCGATACAGCAATGAGGTGATGCGAAGCGAAGAACGTAATTCTTGTTGTAACCAGGTGCTTTCAAACGCGCCTGCCGCTTGAATAGCAAGCAATTCTGCTAATGACTCATCATTTTCAGTGAAGAAAACCTCGTTTTGCTTACCGAAAGCAAAAATTGCACCAATGTTCACTTGATGCCAACGAATAGGAATTGCCAACATACTTCTTAAGTTTGAATTATCAATATTTAAGTGCGAAGTGGCTGGATATTTCCGCACATCACGAATGCGAAACGGTTGAATGGCTTGAAAAATAATTTGCACCAAACCTTCTGAATTGAGCGATTTTTCTAAAGACTGCAATAAATGAGGCGCGTTGCCTGATGAAGAACTTTGAATGAAATTTCTTTCTTGCCCTAATTGAATGTGAACGAACGTGAAACGCGCTTGTAAAATTTCTCTCGTTACTGAGGCTACATCACGCGCAGTAGCATTTGGGTCAACCACAGATAAAAATTGACTCCCAGATTGAATCAGATTTGTTAACCTTTGGTGATACCCAGACCGCTCCCACGCGCGAATTAATTCCGCCGCAACCGCTTCTGCTAGCCCAACATCAATACTGCTAAAAGCATTTAATTGCTCGCTATTAAATGCAATCATGCCATGCACATGTCCATTTGAAATTAACGGAATGACTACTGCTGATAAACTATTTTCACCTTCAAATTGAATGTAATCAGGGTCTTTCCTTAAATCATTGACGATTTGGGTTTTTCGTTGTCGAAATGCTCGTCCAATTAAACCCGTCGAAGAACTTTGGCGATAGCCCGGCGGAGCCATGTTAATTTTTTCGCCTGTTGCGGCAAGCATCATAAAGTCTTGCATTTCTGGTTCGTGAATGAATACAGTCACTATGGAGCAATTCAAGGCACGGTCGAGTGTATTAACTGCTAGTTGCGCAGAGACGGGCTGGTCTAATTGATTTTCAAGTTGTTGGCTTAATTCCATCAATAAAGTTAATTGAGCATTGCGCTTCTTTTCATTGGCAATTTGTTGTGAAAGCACATTCAACTGATCGGCTTGTGCGCTCAGTTTAAGGCGCGTCCCTTCGCGTGAAAGAATAAATGGTTTGACATATTTGCCAAAACGCGTATTCCAAATAGAAAGCGAATCATCACTATTTTCATCAGCATCTTCCGTTTCTTTTTCGCTTTTATTTAATTCTTTCATTAAACCATTCATGGTGATGATGATGGTCAACCCCTCAAAATACACCACCGCTGTAAAAATTGTAAAGAACACAAATGCCGCTTCTCGTGCCGTGACGAGTGCATTATATTGGCCATCAATGGCTTGGTCTAAAACAGAGAGCAAGGCACTCAAAAAAATGAGTACGCTCAATTCAATGGTGCAGGCAATCAAAACAATTCTGCGTCCAAGAATATCTCCATAAGGCAATTGAATTTGCTCCCACTTTAATAAATTACCAAACAAAATCATTCCAATTAATACAACTGGCACAATTAAATTTGCGCCATATATGGTTGGCACTAATGTAAAACACCATGCCATCCATGGTAGGGCTTGCAAAGGCAAAACATATTTGTTGTATTTTGGCAAAACAATTAATACGCTTGCCGCAATAAATGAAAGGATAAAAAACGAACCACCTATATATGGAACATAACTTGCCCATTGTACTTGTGCCGTATCTATTTTTGTTACTGCCAGAAAAATGCCCGCCGCAAAACCTGCCAATGCAAATGTAAAATTTAGTATGTCGAAGCCAAAGAAGCGTGGCGAAGTGGAAATAACAATTAAAGCCAACTGCATTAGACCAACAAAGAAAAGAACTGTGGCTTCCATCCAGAATTTGTTTTGCAAATATAAAATTGAAAACAAAATAAAAAGCAAACTTGAAAAAACTTGTATCAAACGGGCGCGCCAAGAGAACCAACCAGTCACTGCGAGCGCTTGTAACGCCAGTGCTATTGCAAAACTCACAACACCTAACGCCATCACCATTAAGTTAGATTGGTTAGGCGCGACAATATTTAATAAGTTTGGAATCAACAACAGGCTAACCCCCATGCCGCCCAACAACAAAGAAGCAAAAATGTTAAAATTATTTTCTGATGGATGACGCATTGGGCTAGAGGATAGCATAAGAAACAAAATTTATCTACTCTGAAAATTGAAAGGTGATTTCTGATATAATGCTTACACAAATTGGTGATTGGGGTTAACAGCCATTTGTAAATTTACGAAGATAGGTTTGCCAGATGCAAAAATTTATTTCCCTTCAACAAATTGATGAACTTACTACTACGATTAAAAAACAGATTTCGATTCAACCTATGGCTGGAATTATCCTCGGTTCGGGACTTAACGGGTTGGCTGATTCTGTTTCAGATGCTGTTACCATTGCTTATAGCGACTTGCCGAATTTCCCCGTCTCTACGGTGCATGGTCATGTAGGTAGATTTGTCATCGGCATGTTGGAAGATAAACCTGTGTTGGTAATGCAAGGGCGGATTCATTATTATGAAGGTTATACAATGGGCGAGACTACACTTCCAGTGAGGATAATGCAGCGGTTACACATCCCCAGCCTGATAGTCACAAATGCGGCGGGTGGGGTAAATCCAGATTTTTCTCCAGGGGATGTCATGCTCATCACAGACCAGTTAAATCTAATGGGTATGTCTGGCTTAAATCCATTGATGGGACCAAATTTAGATGAGTTGGGTCCACGTTTTCCTGATATGAGTCAGCCGTATGACCGTGCGCTTTGTGATTTGACTCGTAAAGTTGCAAAAGAAGATAAGATTGCTTTACAAGAAGGCGTGTATGCAGGGCTGAGTGGACCTTCGTTTGAATCTCCAGCCGATTTACGCTTCTTACGTTTAATTGGCGTGGATGCTGTCGGCATGTCTACCGTGCCAGAGGTGATTGTGGCACGGCATGGCGGTATGCGTGCGTTAGGGCTTTCAGGCATTAGTAATAAAGCTAATTTAGATGGCTCAACCATTACAACGCATGAAGAAGTGATTGAAGCGGGCAAAGTGATTACCCCAAAAATTGAAAAAATCATTCGCGGCGTATTACGCGGACTGTAAATTAAAACCTTTATGGTAGAGTTTTATAGATTTCTCGACACCTACGAGGCGTTGATTTATATTTTGTTGGCAATCGGTGGTTTGTTTTCATTCCGCTGGTTGTGGCGTTCTTGGCATGATTGGCGCATTGCAGTTTTTAGTTTAGAGCGTGAGTTTTCATCTCGCCGTTTAGCGCGTTCTGTTGCTATTTCAACGTTAATTATTATTTTGTTTTGCTTCGTGTTTTCAGTCACATCTTTTGTTATCCCTGGCTTACCTTCAGATTTTTTCCTCGCAACCCCTACTATAGATTTTATCTCTACACCCACTGGTACATTATCGCCTGAAATGCAAACTCAATTTGCAAATGTGCCTGAAGGTACTGTAGCCCCAAATGCAAGTGGATGTGTGCCAAATCAACTTTCTATTACATTTCCACAACCTGGCGATGAAATTTCAGGTGCAATTGAAATAACAGGTACGGTTAACATTCCTAACTTTGGTTTTTTCAAATATGAAGTGGCGCCAGCGGGAAGTGAAACATGGGCAACTATTGCGGCAGGGCGTGAAATTGTCAATGAAGGCAGGCTTGGTTCATGGAATACCGCCGCGCTTACACCTGGCGATTATCAATTGCGATTGGTTGTTGTAGATAACCAAGGCATTGAACTACCCGCCTGTATTGTGCCAGTGCGTATCGCTTCTCAATAAACTGATATGATTATAAAAAATGATTGACAGGAAGAATGTATGTCTGAAATTCAACTTCGCCCAACAGTGGCAACTGATTTACAAAAATTAATGGCGTTCGACCATAATGTTACTAGTGATTCGGTTTGGCAATTAGAATTAAAGCGTGATTCAAATCAAGTAGTAACCACATTTCGAGAAGTCCGTTTGCCTCGCTCCATTCAAATCGAATATCCACATAATAAGTTTGCCTTAGCAGATGATTGGGTGCGAAAGTCTATGATGTTTACAGCATTAATGGCGCAAGACCCAGTTGGTTATATTTGTCTGTTAGAACGTGCAACCGCCTCTGTTGTGTGGATAACTGATTTGGTCGTGGAAGCATCCTTTCGCCGACGAGGTGTGGCTTCTGCATTATTAGCCGCCGCACAAGGCTGGGCAGAGACACGCCTACATCGTCGCTTAATTTTAGAATTGCAATCAAAAAATTTACCTGCTATTCGCCTTGCACAAAAATTTGGTTACGACTTCTGCGGGTATAATGACCAGTACTACCTTAATCAAGATGTAGCATTATTTTTCGCAAAAATACTAAAATAATATCGGAACGCAAACAAAATGATTAACGACTTGTCAGCGGCTGTGTTGACGGGCATCCAAACCATTAACCAAATCCTCACAGCGGGCATTGCCGTCACCGCTTTTTCTTTATTTTTATATTCCCTGTCATTTAACTTACGAGATAGAGTTGCAAAATCTTTTGCGCTCATTCTATTGTGCGTGGTAGTTGTATTTACTGCCGAAGCCTTACAAGATAATTCACAAGCCATCCAAACGCTAGATGTGCTCATGCGCTTACAATGGTTCGGCATTATCTTTTTACCCGCCGCTTATTTACATTTATCAGATGCATTATTAGTTACTGCAGGCAAACCCTCACGCGGACGAAGACGTATTGCCGTTCGATTAATGTATGCCATCGCCAGCATCTTCCTTCTTTTACTTGCCACAGGCAATTTACTCGGCGAGATTATTCCCAACGGCAAACCCGCCCCATATTTACAGCGAACCCTTTGGACTGAAATTTTCACCGTCTTTTACATTACTGCCATGATTTGGGCGGCGATTAACTTCTACCGTGCCTACAACTTGATGTTGACTCGTTCTGGTCGCCGCCGCATGATTTACCTCATGGCTGGTGCCACCGCCCCTGCTTTGGGTTCTTTCCCATACCTTATGTTTGGTTATAGCTTCGCCACACAACATCAATTTATCTTTTGGGGAACAGCCACCATCATCAACATAATTGTTGCCATTTTAATTGTTGTCATGGCATATGCAGTTGCATTCTTCGGCGTTTCATGGCCCGACCGCGTGATTAAGAGCCGTCTCTTCAAATGGATTATGCGCGGACCTGTTACCGCCTCCGCCGCTTTAGCCTTTATGACTGTTGTACGACGTGGTGGTGAATTTTTTGGCACACCCTATAATGCCTTTGTTCCATTTACAGTAGTAGCAACAATCTTATTAATGGAACATGCTATCACCTTCGCCGCCCCACTTTGGGAACGCTGGCTATTTTTCGGAAGAGACCGTAAAGAACTTGTATTATTGCAAAACATAGAAGAAAGATTATTAACACAAGGCGACTTGCAACAATTTCTCGAAGCCATCTTAGCCGCCGTGCGCGACCATTTGCAATCTCCTGCCGCCTTTGTTGCTTCATTAAACGACGAAACATTAGACCCCATCATTGTTGCAGGCAATCGCTCAATGTTAGACCAAGAAGGTCTAACCGAAGCCCTTAACCAAGTCAATGGCGACCCACGCCGCGAATTTCAATGGGGAAATTTTTGGATACTTCCATTATTCCGAAGAAGAACTGCTAATATGGATTTCGATGAAACCCCAACATTAATTGGTTTACTCGGCGTGGCTCACAACGAAAATCAAAAAATGATAGAACCCGACCAACGTGAATCATTGTGGATGCTTGCCGACCGCGTTGCCATAGCATTAGAAGACCGCCAACTACAACAAAACGTATTCCGTTCACTAGCCGATATTCAACCGCAAGTGGAAATGATTCAACGCATGAGAGCCGCAGGCAGATACGACTCCAAAACAAGTTTGATAGACGAACCCCTGCCACACGAAGCCGACTTAGCAAACTGGGTCAAAGACGCGCTGACCCATTATTGGGGCGGACCCAAATTTACAAACAATCCGCTGATAAAATTACAAGTAGTACAAGACCTCATGCAAGAAGATGGCAACCCTGCTAATGCACTTCGTTCATTATTACGCCGCGCCGTTGACCAAGTGAAACCCAGCGGTGATAGAAAATTTACAACCGAATGGATTTTGTATAACATCCTTGAAATGAAATTTATTGAAGGACGTAAAGTAAGAGATGTTGCTTCTCGCCTCGCCATGTCTGAAGCGGATTTATATCGCAAGCAAAGAATTGCCATTGAAGCTGTAGCAAAAACAATTCTCGAAATGGAAGCCGAATTGCAAGAACAAAATTAATTCACCAATGATAAACAGAGATAGATATACAAAAATCTTTGTGCATCTCTGGTAAAAAATAATGAAACAAAAACACAAACGCCACAAACAATACGAACAAAGCCAACTGCCCATTCAAAATGATTGGCTAGATAGACTCACGCGTTTCAATGCTCAATTCGGTCGTTTTGTGCGCGATGCTACTGGCGTTGCTTTAATCGCACTCGCTATCATCTTTTTACTCGCCGCATTTGGTTACACCGAAGGCTTCTTAATCTCACGCATTGCAATTGAACTTCGTTTGTGGTTTGGTTGGGGATGTGTGTTTATTTTGTTTGGCGTTGGATATTTTGGATACACCTTATTGCGCCGTGACACACAAGATATAAAATGGATTCGACTCATTGCCCTCGAAATCGCTTCTTTATTGACCTTAGGCATGATGGCTGTTCTATTTGGCAATGACTTATTCCGTGCCGAGTCTGGCATGGACGGCGGGCGACTAGGTTGGGGGTTGGTCACATTGTTGTGGAATGCAACAGGCTCTATTATTGGCACATTGATATTATTTATTTTATGGATACTTACTCTCGCCACAGGGTTTGGATTTTGGGGTTGGCTTGAACTGTACTTAATCAACTTGGCTGGGGATTCAACTCAGGCTTATCGTTCAGTATCAACTCCACTTAAGGAAGAAGCGAAAGAATCAGATATTGAAAAACCAAAAACCAGCCCAGTCAAAAAGAAAGTACCAGCCATTCCACCGGAGTTTCGTACATCATTAAAATCTGCCAACAAAAAAGAAGAGAAATCACTCAAGCCACCACCGCGTTCAGATGAATTACCTCCGTTGAGCATATTGCTTGGCGATACAACTGCCCGCGCTGATGAACGCACGATTAATCAAACGGCAGGTTTGATTATGAAAACACTTTCTGAGTTTGGCATTCCAGCAACTGTGATTGGTTATCGCGTTGGTCCATCTGTGACGCAATTTGCTGTGCAACCTGGTTTTATCAAAAAGCCCGGCACCGATGAAGATGATTTGCAACAAATGAAAGTGCGTGTGGCGCAAATTGCTTCGCTTGAAAAAGATTTGGCATTGGCATTATCGGCTCAACGCTTACGCATTGAAGCACCTGTGCCGGGCAAACCGTATGTTGGTATTGAAGTGCCGAATACGAATAGTTCTATGGTGCGTTTGCGTGCCTTGCTTGAATCGGATTCATTTTATAAGCGTGGCGCACCTTTGAATTTAGCATTAGGGCGCGATGTTTCTGGGAATCCATTAAATGCAGATTTATCTCGTATGCCACATTTGTTAATTGCAGGTTCCACAGGTTCGGGTAAATCAGTTTGTATTACAGCCATTGCGGCATGTTTGGCAATGAACAACACACCTGAAGAATTACGTATGGTAATGATTGACTCGAAAATGGTCGAATTGATTCGCTTTAATGGGTTGCCACATTTATATGGAAAAGTAGAAACAAGTCTGGAAAGAATTTTGGGTGTGCTTCGTTGGGTGGTGGTTGAAATGGAACATCGTTATCGTTTGCTTGAAGCCGCCCACGCCCGCGATTTAGATGCTTACAATCGTAAATTGACTCGTAAAGACGATGGCGTGGCTTTGCCAAGAATCGTTGTGCTAATTGATGAACTTGCAGACTTAATGATGTCTGCTCCAGACCAGACAGAACATAACTTAGTGCGCCTTGCTCAAATGGCGCGTGCCACTGGCATTCATTTGGTCGTTGCTACGCAAAGACCTTCTACTGATGTTGTGACAGGTTTAATCAAAGCCAACTTCCCAGCCCGTTTGGCATTTGCAGTTGCTTCTGGAACAGATAGCCGCGTGATTTTGGATTACACAGGTGCAGAATCATTATTAGGGCGTGGTGATATGCTTTTCTTAAACCCAGAAGTTGGCAACCCAGTCCGTGCGCAAGGTGTTTTGATTACGGATATGGAAATTGAAAGATTAATTGACCACTGGCGTAAAAATAGTGATATACCAGTAAATGAAACTCCACCTTGGGAAAAATTATTGCAAGAACCTGATGAAAATGAAGATGATGGTTTAATCGAGCAAGCCATTTCAATTGTGCGACAAAGTCAACGTGCTTCAGCATCTTTATTACAACGCCGATTAAGAATTGGTTATCCACGTGCCGCACGTTTGCTTGATGAGTTAGAAAAAATGGGCGTGGTGGGTCCATCTCAGGGTGGTGGTAAAGAACGAGAAGTGTTGGTGAGTGAAGAAGATTTGGATGAAGAGAAAGATGTCTAAATAATCTGATTAGTCGAAGTAGTCTTAAAGGTCTTTCTCAAAAATCTCTGTGCCCTCTGTGGCAAAAAAAAGGTTAAATCAATTTGAATCCCAAACCCACATTTACAGATAGATTAAGAATTATCTTCAAAGGTGTTTTAGACTCAATTGGTGCGTTCTTAAATCGAACTGGTTTACATCCAAACACCATCACCTTGCTTGGTTTAGCAGGCACAACAGTTGGCGCATATTATCTCGCGCTCGGAAAAATGACAACAGGCGCATTCATTTTGCTCGCCTCTGTTTTGATTGACGCATTTGATGGCACAATGGCACGCCTGCGTGGTGAACCCAGCGATTTTGGTGCATTTGTAGATTCAGTCAGTGATAGATATGCAGAGCTAATTACATTCGGTGGCTTGCTATATTTTTTTCTCACACAAAATAATCAACTCGCAGTCATGGTCACATTTGCGGCGGCGGCAGGTTCGGTATTTGTTTCGTATGTCAAAGCCCGTGCAGAGGGATTAAATTTCACAGCCAAAGTCGGAATCCTGACGCGCGTTGAAAGATATTTGGTTTTAATCCCACTGCTTGTTTTCAATCAACCTTTTATTGCGGTTTGCATCATTGCCTTGCTTGGCAATATCACAGCCTTTCAAAGAATTTTTCACGTCCGCGCACAAGGGCATGAACGCATGAAAAAACAAAAGGAAACAAATTGAACGAAGGCAACGGCATCTTAATCGCATTCGCAATTGCTTGCGGCGCATTGCTCTCTGCTTACCAAGCAAAAAGATTTAATCACGACCCTGAAATTATTTATTATCTATTTTTACCTTTGACGATTTGGGGATTGATTGGTGCTAGACTGTGGCATATTTTCACCCCGCCTCTTTCCTCCGTTCAGCTTGGTCTTACAACCCAACATTATCTTTCCCATCCAGTGGATGCGCTCGCGTTATGGCTTGGTGGATTCGGAATCCCAGGTGCTATCCTCGGTGGAACATTGGCTTTATATTTATTTTGCCGAAAATATGGACAACCCTTTTGGAATTTAGCAGATATTCTTGCTCCAGCTTTTTTACTGGCTCAAATCATTGGACGTTTTACGAATTATCTAAATCAAGAGTTATACGGCTTGCCCACAAATCTTCCTTGGGCAATTTTTATTGATTCTGCTCATCGTTTATCAGGCTATGAAATGGTAGAGTTTTATCATCCGCTATTTGCATACGAAATGATACTCAATTCAATCAATTTCATTTTATTACTTTGGCTCGGCAGAAAATTTTCATCCATACTTAATGCAGGCGATTTATTCTTGTTTTATCTTGCTTTTTATTCCCTCATTCGTTTTGGATTAGAATTTCTCAGGTTAGATTCATCATTGATTAACGGAATTAACATAAATCAAGTATTTTTTATTCTGCTCTTTCTCCTTACAAGCGGATTTCTACTTTGGCGACATCGCTTTGCACAAAATCTGTAAGGAAGTTGTCAAGGACAAATCTATCGGCGGGTAATACAATCAAATCAAACCATTTCTTAATCTATAAATCACAAAACTCAAACGCCTAGCCTCTAATTTACCAATTTACTAATTACCAAAGGAATTCCTATGATAGAAACAAACGACCTCAGCAAACAATTTCATGATTTTATGGCTGTGGATGGTGTCAACCTCTCTGTGCAAGGTGGGCAAATATTGGCTTTGCTGGGTCAAAACGGAGCAGGCAAAACGACAACTGTTCGCATGTTAACTGCTTTGCTCAATCCATCACGCGGCTGGGCGCGAGTCGCTGGCTATGACGTTGTCAAAAACGGACATGATGTTCGCGCATCAGTCGGAGTCTTAACAGAGCAACATGGCTTATATATGCGGATGTCTGCCAATGAATATCTTGATTTTTTTGGTCAAGTATATGGGCTTGATACAAATGAAAGAAAAAAACGCAGTGATAATTTGCTTGAATATTTTGGATTGATGGAAGCCGCCAAACGGAGAGTAGGTGAGTATTCAAAAGGAATGCGTCAGAAATTAGCACTTGCTCGCGCAATGATTCATCAGCCTGGCGTTTTGTTATTAGACGAACCGACTTCGGCAATGGACCCTGAGTCTGCGAGATTGGTGCGCGATGAAATTGCCCGCCTCAAATCATCTAGTCGGACGATTGTGATTTGCTCACATAACTTAACCGAAGTGGAAGCATTAGCCGATAAGATTGCGATTATCTATCGTGGCAAAATTTTAATTCAAGGCACATTGGATGAATTAAAAAGAAATGTTTTGGGTTCGCCTGAATATGTTGTTAAATTTTCAGAAACTGCAAATGTAGATTTTGAACTGCCCACAGGCGTAGAGTTAATTTCAAGAACAGCAACCAGTTTGAAGGTCAGGGTTGAAGCGGCGGAAGAATCAAACCCAAAATTGTTGAATCTGTTTGCATCCAAAAATATCCCTGTGGTTGCGTTGCAAGAAGAGACACGCACGCTTGAACAAGTGTATTTGAAAGTGATGGCAGGGGCGAAAGGTTACGAGTATGTTCAATAAATTAAAACCGATTTGGCTAGTGGCAAAGCGCGAATTGCGTGACCAATTACGCGATTGGCGCGTGCTGATGCCGATGTTAATTTTGACGTTATGTTTTCCGTTCTTGATGAATGAGTTTGCAAAACAAACAGTTGATTTCTTAAATCAATTTGAAGCCAATTTAATTTTAGATAGGCTGGTGCCGTTTTCGGTTTTGATTATTGGCTTTTTTCCGATTACGGTTTCGTTAGTAGTTGCTTTAGAATCGTTTGTAGGTGAAAAAGAACGTGGCACAATTGAGCCATTGTTAAGCGCGCCGTTTGACGATTGGCAATTGTATTTCGGAAAATTATTGGTCGGTGTGATGACACCTTTAGTTGCAAGTTATTCATCCATTCTTTTATATTTGATTATGGTTTCGCGTCAAAACTTAACCATGCCTTCCGCTTCTGTGCTGACGCAGTTATTTTTGCTGACAGCCGCTCACGCTTTTCTGATGGTGAGTGCCGCGATTGTGATTTCAGTTCAATCCACTTCTGTGAAAGCGGCGAATTTGTTAGCATCATTTATTGTGATTCCTGTGGCGATATTAATGCAAGGCGAAGCGGTGATGTTGTTTTGGGGCAATGAAAGAGTATTATGGCTTGGCATTGCAGGCGTGACGATTATTGCCTTGTTGCTGATTCGTGTGGGCATTGCGCATTTTGAAAGAGAATATTTGCTTGGGCGTGAAATTGATACAATTAATTTAAGATGGATATTGAAAACATTCTTAAGAAATTTCACAGGCGGGGCTACATCTATTCTTGATTGGTATGGCACTGTGCTAAGCAGTGCTATGCGCCGTATTTTGCCTGCTGTATTTTTTGTCACTTTGATTGCAGGTGTGAGCATTTGGGCAAGTTATGCTTGGATTAAAGATAATGTTTCTGAATTAATTGCTACGGCAACTCCTGAAGATATTGCCGAGCTTGAAAAAAGTATGGCAGAAATTGGGGAATTACCAGACCTTTCAGAAATTCAAGGGCATCTCAGTGCGCCGTTTTTATTTTTGAACAACACACGGGCTGTGGCAGTTATTTTCTTAGCAGGCATGGTTTCATTTAGTGTGTTAGGTATTATGTTATACATGGTCAATATTGCATTAATTGGCGGGCTATATGCTTTATTTGAATTGCTAGGTATAAACCCATTGCCGATATTTTTGGCTGGCGTTGCCCCGCATGGGATTTTTGAAATCCCTGCTTTGATGATTGGAAGCGCCGTTGTTTTATATTTCGGTGCGGTCATTGTCACGCCACAAACGGGCAAATCAATGGGTGAGGTAATTCTCGAATTGCTTGCCGATTGGGCAAAAATTTTTATTGGTTTGGTAGTGCCGTTGCTTGCTATTGCGGCAGTGATTGAAGCATACATCACGCCGAGTTTGTTGCTGGGTGTGATGGGAAAATGAGGAAAACATCCTGTGAATTTTCACAGGATGTTTTTTATTAAATGTTAATTTTGAGTTAAGATATGACTTATGCCAAAAGTTATCATCTTAGGCTCGTCCAATGCAATCCCGACCAAGCAAGCCGAGAATACTCACATGGTTATTCTTGGAAAGGAACGGACTTTATTAATTGACTGTGTTAGCAATCCAATTGTGCGTTTGGAGCAAGCAGGCGTAGATTTGGATAACTTGACCGACATCATCGTCACGCATTTTCACCCCGACCATGCTTCGGGCATTCCGCTTTTATTGATGGATATGTGGCTAATGGGTAGGCAAAAGCCACTTAATATTTATGGTTTGCATTACACACTTGACCGTGTTGAAACAATGATGAACTTATATAACTGGTCTGAGTGGCCCCATTTTTTCCCAGTTGTGTTTTATCGTTTACCGAGTGATGAAATGACACCCGTGTTAAGTTGTGATGATTTTATTGTCCATGCTTCGCCGGTGCATCATATGATTCCGAATATTGGATTGAGAATCAAATTTGCAAATCAAAAAGTGATGGCATATTCTTGCGACACGGAACCATGTGATGAAGTTGTGCGCCTCAGTGCTGACGTGGATATGTTGATTCACGAAGCGACAGGTGAGTCACCTGGGCATTCTTCTGCGAAACAAGCAGGTGAAATTGGCGCGAAGGCTGGGGCGAAAAAAATGCTTCTGATTCATTACCCAACTGGCAGGTTTGAAAGAAGCGGTTTAGTCGAGGAAGCAAAATCTGCTTTTCGTGGGGAAATCGAATTGGCGAAAGATTTTATGGAGATAGATTTTTAATCTAAAAGACCTGACAGGTTTCTAAAACCTGTCAGGTCTAATTTTTTTACCAACCCGAAATATATTGCGCCCACTCTTGATTTTCACTTAAATGTTTACCAAAAATATAAGCGGCTTCGGCTGGTGGTTCTTTTGGAATTCTCATCAAGTGCATGTGAGCCTCATCCACTTTGCGCCCGCCTTTGCGATGATTACACCCTGAACAAGCAGTGACTAGATTCGTCCAAATATGTTTACCACCTAAATGACGCGGCATGACATGGTCAATGGTTAAGTTGAGTTGATGTTTGCCGCAATACTGGCAGGTATAATTATCACGCCGAAAGATTTCACGGCGCGTTAATTTCACACGCGGGCGTGGACGATGGATTTGCATTTCAAGCCGAATGACCGATGGTCGCGGAATTAATTGTGAAATCGTGCGAATGTTTCCGCGCCCGTTTGCAATCATCCCAGCCTTACCTGCAAGGATTAATCCGATTGCCCGTCGTGTTGAGCAGACGTGGATTGGCTCAAAATTTGCATTGAGCACTAATACGGGTTCATTCATAAGTTCTCAACAACTGCGGAATTATACATCCAGTTTTGATAATTTGTGAAAGCCCCAAATGATTACAGGAACATTAGAAATGAACATCTTAATTGCGGGCGGTTCGGGTTTTTTAGGAACTGCTTTAACAAAATCTTTTGTGAGTGATGGTCATAAAGTTTTTGTTTTGACTCGCCGTGCGAAAAAAATAAAAAATGTAGAATCTATTTTATGGGATGGAAAAACATTAAACGGCTGGGCGCATCGAATGAATGAAATGGATGTGGTGATTCACTTAACAGGAAAATCGCTTTCGACTTTTCCATGGACTCGTGCAAAAAAACAGTCGTTTTTGGATTCACGCCTCACACCTGGACTTCTGCTTGCTTCTGCTATTGAGGCTTCTGGCAAACGCCCCAGCATTTTTGTGCAAGCCTCTGGCATTAACTATTATGGATTAAGCGGAAGCCTTGCCGACGAATCTACTCCACCTGCGGATGATTTTTCTGCTCAACTTGCCGTGCAATCAGAAGATGCTACAAAAGCACTAGATGATTTAGGCGTGAGAAGAATCATCACAAGGTCGGCACCAGTTTTGGATAAAAAAGCCATTTTGTTTGCTTTAATAGCTTTACCTGTTAAATTATTTTTCGGTGGTCCGTTTGGTTCGGGCAAACAAGCCATGCCGTGGATTCACATCCGCGATTGGGTTGGGGCAGTGAGGTTTTTGATAGCAAATGAAAATGCGCATGGCGCGTATAATCTGATTGCGCCTGCACAAACTTCAAATGCGGAGTTTAACAAAACACTTGCAGAAGTTTTACATCGCCCTTATTGGTTTCCATACCCAGAATTTTTAATGCGAAACATTTTAGGTGAAATGAGCGTCCTGATTCTCGATGGCAGATTCTCTCAGCCGAAGCGATTACTAGAGTCTGGGTATCAGTATCAATTTCCAAGTCTGAAAGAGGCGTTAGAAGATTTAATGTAAAGGGTGCGTCGCGTTTTGAAAATTAGATGATTCTGAATTCATCGGCGCGACGCACTCCGGTCAAAGGAGAAAAAATCTAAATGAAAAAGTTAATCTTGTTGTTGTCCATATTCATCACTGCTTGTGCTTCACCCTCACCACAAACGGTGGTACTTCCAGAATTTTTACCGACAGCAACTGCTTATATTGATGAGTCCTATCCAACCGCGCAAGTGCAAGTGGCATCGAATCAAATTGCTAGCGGAATTGATGTGCGCATGGAACAAGTTTGGATGGATGGAAAAAATGTGAACGCTGATGTATGTTACACATTGCCCGATGCGGCGGATTGGTCTATTTGGTCTGCGAGTTTGAATTACAGCGGAATTGTTTTACAAGAATACGGCACAACGTTATTGAGTTTACAAGAAGGCAACCCTGGCTTGCGTTGTGATACTTTGACGTTTGTTGTTCCACCTGATGCTGATTTAACAAATGCTTCGATTGTTATTAATTCAATCGCCGCGCCACCGCAAGGTGATGATTATTGTTCTATCTATATGCCGAAAATTCAACAATCTTTAGCAGAACGTGGCATTGGCATTGTGCTAGATTGTATAGATGTAAACGGCGCATTGACCATGCAAATCCTCAGCATTCCACCAGAAATGACTCAACAGCAAGCGGAAGAGATTGTTTACAGCGATGAGTTTTATACAATATCGGGTCCGTGGTCATTTGCTTTTAATTTGTCACAGTAGTATGTCATTGCGAGTCATCAATGGTCGAGTGCGCGAAGCGTGTATCGAGACCAAGATGGTGGGGAGTGGCTAATTTCAAAGGTAAAGAAAAAGAATTAACCACAGAGACCACAAAGAACACAGAGATTTCCTCTTATTTTCTCCGTGAACTCAGTGTTCTCTGTGGTAAAAAAACTCTTTTTACTCTCCTTTTTAGCCACTTCCCGATGGTGAAGCAATCCTAAAATTTAATGTATAATACGCGCATGTCTAACAAACATTTTGACAAAAATTATTATTATGCTCACCAGTAATTGATTGCGATGGTGTGCATTGAACGCGCCCCTCATCATCGCGGGCGCGTTTTTATATTAAAAAAACACCGTCCCGCAGGTTTGATTAAGAAATAAAATTAATTCATAAAAACCTGCGGGACGTTTTAGGAGAACTTATGAACATTGATGAACAAGTTGAACTATTAATGCAAGGCACCGATTACGGCGACGAAGAATTAAAAAAATCCATGACCGCCGAACTGCGCGAGCGTTTATTAATTGCTCAAAAAGAAAATCGCCCGTTACAAGTGTATTGCGGCTATGACCCCACATCTACTGACTTGCATTTAGGTCACACTATTTCGATGCGAAAACTTCGCCAATTTCAAGATTTAGGTCACGAAGTAACATTTTTAATCGGAAGTTACACCGCTTTAGTTGGCGACCCTTCAGATAAAAACAAAGCCAGACCTGTTTTAACCGAAGAGCAAGTCAATGAAAATTCAAAGACGTATGCCGAACAAGCCTTTCGCGTGTTAGATAAAACAAAAACGAAAATTCGCTATAACGGTGAATGGCTCTCAAAACTATCTCTTGTGGATTTGATTCGCTTAGGTCAAAATTTTACCGTGCAACAATTTTTAGCGCGCGAAAATTTTTCAAAGCGACTCGAAAAAGGCGAACCAATTTATTTACACGAAACTTTTTACGCGCTTATGCAAGGCTATGATGCTGTTGCGATGAATACGGACGTGCAAGCAGGTGGCTCTGACCAATTGTTTAATATCATTGTCGCTGGTAGAAAATTGCAAGAAGCATTAGGTCAAAAGCCATTGGTTGGAATTATCACAGGCATTTTGCCCGGCACCGATGGCGTGCAAAGAATGTCAAAATCAACAGGCAATATTGTGCCAATCAACACTGGCGCTGATGATATGTTCGGCAAATTAATGTCTGTGCCTGATTCAGCAATGGGTATTTACATGCGCCTCGTCACGCGTTGGAGTCCGCAAGAGATTGCACAAATTGAAAAAGACCTCGCATCAAATACGTTACATCCGCGTGATGCGAAAATGAAAATGGCGCAGGAAATCACTAGCATTTTTTATTCTGATGAAGAAGCCAAATCGGCGCAAGAAAATTTCATCAAACGTTTTCAACAAAAAGAAATTCCTGATGAAATGCCTGAATACAATTTGCAACCCAATCAAACGGTTGTGGATGTCATCATCGCAAACAAAATGGCTGAAAGCAAAAGCAAAGCCCGCAGTCTCATCGAACAAAAAGGCGTAAAACTTGATGGCGAAGTGATTGAAAAAGATATGCCATTTCCACATGCAGGCGTGTTACAAGTTGGCAAGCGAAAATTTTTACGAGTGAAATAAAAAAAAGCGATGAGGAAACTCGTCGCTTCTTTCTTAAGCGGATATTTGATTCTGCTCTTCAACTTTAATCTTGCGGATAATTTGATTCAATAATCTCTGGTTCGTTATCCAAAATACGTTTAAATTCTTTCACAATATTTGGGTCAAATTGTTTGCCTGAAAGGTTAAGAATATATTTGCATACTTCATCTCGCTTCCATGCTTTACGATAAGGTCTATCTGAAAGTAACGCATCCCAAACATCCACTACGGCGAAGATGCGAGCGGCGAGCGGAATCTCTTCCCCTTTTAATCCGCGCGGATAGCCGCTTCCATCCCACCATTCATGGTGGCAGTATGGAATATCCACTGCTGAACGCAAGTAGGGGATTGGATATAAAAGCTCATACGCGTATTGTGGATGCTTTTTCATTTCATTCATCTCATCTTCAGTCAATGCAGTAGGTTTGCGTAAGATGTTATCTGGCACGCCCATTTTTCCAATATCGTGAAGCAAAGCACCACGACGGATATAAATTAATTGAGATTCGGGAATGCCCACGCGCTGAGCCAGTTCTAAGGTCAAGTTGGTGACGCGCTGTGTATGCCCTTGCGTTTCTTTATCACGTAATTCCAATGCTTTTCCCCAACCTTCGAGCGTTGTATCGTAAGCGAGTGAAAGTTCTTGGTTACTGCGTTGTAAATTTTCAAATAGTTGAGCGTTATCAATTGCAATGGTTGCCTGACCTGCTAATGTTTGAACGAAATCAATCCAGTCTGAATTTGGTGTAAAGGTATTTTTGAAATACATTTCAAGAACACCTCTGGTTGTGCCTTTACTTAAAAGTGGCAACGCATAATAACTTGAAAAATTTTCATTTGCAATTTGATTATTTTCATTTTTTAATTCTTTTACATGAATCGGCTTGCGATTCAATAAGGCTTGTGTTGCTAGTCCATCGCCAATATTAAATGAAGCCTGATTCATATCTTGATTTTGAAATCCGCTGGCGGCTAATGTATCCAACATTTGACTATCAGGGTTGAATATCAAAAACGAAGCGGCACTTACTCCCATTTTTGTCATCAAATGCTCAATGATGATATTAAGCGTAATGCGTAAGTCAAGACTCGATGTAATAGCAGTATCAATTTCTCGCAAGGTGGTGAGGCGGCGAATTTGTTCTTCGTTTTTGTCAAACAGGTTCGAGCGATAAATCGCATTGCCTGCAATTTCGGCAATCGTTGTTAATAAGCGAACATAACCTTCTTCAACTTGCCTTGGTTTTTGTATGCCAACAATAATCACACCGATAATTTCATTGGCAGTACGAATTGGCACTGCAATTCCGCCCCAGCCTTTGCCTAAGATATTTTGATTTTCTTTGTTAGCAAGAGGGTCATTATTAAATTCAAGGCTAGTGTGCGCCTCTCCGCTGGTGTAAACATGCCCAATGATGCCTTCATCTGGTTTGTAAACAGATTTTGGTAAGTTCGCTAAGGCTTTACTGGTGGCGCGTGGCTTGAGCAAATTGGTTTCTGAATCATATAAAAAGATGGTAGCCGTTTCTGTTTTGAGGATGCTTTCAATTTCTCGTAGCAAAATCGGGAACATTTCATTTGTATCTTGTGCGGCGCGCAATGCGGAAGATACACGGCTCACGGTTTCCAATTCTTCTAGCCGTTGTTTGGTTTCGGTATAAAGCCGTACATTTTCTAGTGATGTAGCGGCTTGTTGTGCAAACGTTTGTGCGGCAACTGCATCATTTTGAGTAAAGGCATTCGGTCTTTTGCTATCAATAGTAATAAAACCAATCACTTGCCCACGCGAGATTAATGGCACGCCCATCCAACCACGAATATGTTCTATATCACCCCATTGTTCAAAGCGTGGGTCTGCTAGGCAGTCGTCAATAATTAAAGCCTTTCCAGTTTCTTGAACAATTTTTAGTAGGGAGTCATTAGAAGAGAAAACTTTGTTTAATGCTTTTTCTGGGTGGGGCAGTCCATTTTCAGCAGTTAACAGTAAGTTTTCGCCTTCAATTTCTAAAATTGATGCACTATCGTAAGGTGCAATTTTGTTTAACCATTCTAAAATTGTTCGATATAAAGAGGGTAAGTCTAGTAAATTTGTTAATGCAGTTGTGGCTTGTCGAACAGTTTCAGCAATTTGAACTCGTTTTTTTTCAGACTCAAATAAACGGGTATTTTCAATTGCAATCGCGGCTTGGTTTGCAAAGGTCTGTGCAAGCGCGGCATATTCTTCTGTAAAAAAATTTGGAACACTGCTATCAAGATTTAAAAAGCCAATTAATCTCTCTTGTGTTAATAACGGTATTCCCATCCAACTGCGGATGTAACTTGTTTCTTCAAAGTTGACAAAACGTTCATCAACTTTGACATCAGGGATAATTTGGGCTTTACGTAAGTCATATAATCCGCCCCATTTTTTCGGGTCTATTTGATATTGTTTCCCAATCATTTCTTTTGGGATGTTTTTTCCAGCCACAATTTTCGCAATATCATTACTAATTAATTCTATGGAAGCGCTATCGTAGGGTATCAATTTGTATATGATTGTAAAAATTTTTTCAAAAAGATTATTAAGGTCAATATAATGAGTCAATTCCATTGTAGATTCGCGCAAGACTTCATCTCGTCGTTTTGACACTTCTTCCGCTTTTTTTTGTTCGGTAATGTCTAATAGAATGCCTTGCCAAAATAATGGTGTGCCATCTTCGCCTCTTACGAGTGAAGCGTCTTCTTTTACCCAAATATAATGTCCTTCTTTATGACACAGGCGGTATTCAATCCGAAATGATTCACCTGATTGGTTTGTGCGTTTATCTTCATTAAGTACGCGTTCTTTGTCATCTGGGTGTAATGCTTGTGTCCACATGTCAACGCCGTTCTCTGTCCATTCTTCAGCAGTGTAACCAACCAAATCTTTTATGCGTGGGCTCATATAGTGGGTGGTTTGTGGGTTGTCAAATACATCCATAAACACCACACCAGGTAATTTCTCCACTAATTCACGATATTCTTCTTGGGCTTGATTTTTTGAGGTTGTTAGTCTTTTTTCGTTAATTTTCAGAAGGATGTATAAAATATAAGCAGTTACCCCTACATAAAACCAACCTTTGTATGTTTGTACTGATGAAAGTTGTCCAGAGTCATTAAGGAATCTAAATAGAATGATATCTGTTAATAGAATCCATAGAATACCGAGTCCGAGGTAAATCAGTGTAATTTGTAAAGCGGATAAGCGATTTTGTCTTTTCTTGCGCATGATATGAAATAATTATAGGCTTTTTTTATATGAAAAACATTTCAAACATATTCTGATAACAAAAGCGTTAAATAAAAAAAACAGACTCTAGATGAGTCTGTTTTTAGAGGCGTCGACGGGATTTGAACCCGTGAATGAGGGTTTTGCAGACCCTTGCCTTACCACTTGGCCACGACGCCATGTACTTGCTTTATACACAAAAGGATTGCTGACCGAATTTTATTTCAATCTGCAATCCTTCGGTTTGAGCGGGCGATGAGATTCGAACTCACGACCTTCTCCTTGGCAAGGAGACGTTCTACCACTGAACTACGCCCGCATTTTCTTGGCTATTATGTTATATGTTCGCCGAGAGTGCCGAGACCCAGGATCGAACTGGGGACACTGCGATTTTCAGTCGCATGCTCTACCTACTGAGCTATCTCGGCGAGATATTTTGTTGTTAAGCGTCCGTGATTTTACACGTAGAGTTATAGATTGTCAAATGAATTGGCGCAATTTGCACTTCATATCAACAAAAGGTAATTTTAATACTTGATTTTTTCTTGACTTTTCGCATCCTTTTCGATATACTTTAGGGTTGCTGTCCACATGGGCAGTTTAATTCGTTTATCCAACTCTATAGAAACCGTTAGGAGAGAAGAATGGCATCTTCTTTACCCCAAAAAAGCTACGCACAAATCCCAGTAAAACTTGATTTACCTAATTTAATCGAAGTACAACTTGATTCTTTTGAAAGATTGAAACGAGAAGGGCTTGGTGATTTATTCCACGAGATTTCGCCAATTGAATCTTATAACAAAGGCATGAAGTTATTTTTCCCCAGCCGAAGCCCAGAATCACAACAGTGGGGCTTGAAATATCGCTTTGGCGACCCCAAGCATACAATTGAAGAATGTGTTGAAAGAGACTTGACTTATGCAAGTCCTTTATATGTTTCTGTTTTGTTGGCGGGTCCCGATGTTCCTGAACCCATTAAACAAGATATTTTCTTAGGCGATTTCCCTGAGATGACAGATAAAGGTACCTTCATTGTTAATGGTACAGAACGTGTCGTTGTCTCTCAGTTAATCCGCTCTCCTGGTGTGTATTTTGAAGCACCAGCCGACCGCGCTACGGGGCGTTTGCTTTCAATGGCAAAACTGATTCCAGACCGCGGCGCATGGATGGAATTTGAAACCCGCAAATCTGATTACATTATTTTGAAATTCAACCGCAAACGCACAGTCCCAATTACTGTGTTTTTGCGCGCGCTTGCCGCTGTCAACGATGGAATCAAAGATTCCCCAATCAAATATGGCACTGATGAAGAAATCTTATCTATCTTTAAAGATGTAGATAATAACGCCGACCGGTTGTTCATTGCCTCTACTATTAAACAAGAACCAGATTGGGACTTAAGCACACATACCATTGCCGAAGCCGCGTTAATCGAATTCTTCAAGAAGATGCGCCCAGGCGACCCCGCTACTTTAGACAACGCACGTCAATTCCTCGAAGAACAATTATTTGACCAACGCCATTACGACCTTGAACGTGTGGGTCGTTATAAATTGAATCAAAAACTGGATTTAAATATTCCAATTCCTCACCGTAACATCACAAAGAGCGATGTAATTCGTTTGATTCGTCGTATGATTCAAATTAATAATGGAACAGAACGCTCTGACGATATTGACCACCTTGGAAACAGACGCGTCAAAACTGTGGGTGAGTTGATTCAAAACAAGTTGCGTATTGGTTTACGCCGTATGGAGCGCGTTATTAAAGAACGCATGTCCATTCGTGACCAAGAGCAACTTTCACCAGTTACATTAGTAAACATTCGTCCAGTTGTAGCGGCGTTGCGTGAATTCTTTGGTTCTTCACAACTTTCCCAATTCATGGACCAAACCAATCCGTTAGCGGAATTACGTCACAAACGTACACTCTCTGCTTTAGGTCCAGGTGGTTTACGCCGTGAACGTGCAGGCTTTGATGTGCGCGATGTGCATCACTCACACTATGGACGTATTTGCCCAATTGAAACACCTGAAGGTCCAAACATTGGCTTGATTGGCCGTTTGGCTTCGTTTGCGCGCGTAAATGAATATGGTTTCATTGAAACACCATACCGTAAAGTGTATAAAACTTTGCCTGGTACAAGTGAATTGTTAGAAGGTCGCACTTTACGTGAGGATGCTTACGACCCGAAATCTGAAGAATTACTTTTCAAAGCAGGCACAGAAATTGATTCAAAGGTTGCTAAGAAGCTAGCAAAACTTGAAGAAGTTAACATTGTCCCGTA
>JAEURH010000149.1 GCA_016789365.1 Anaerolineales bacterium | reverse complement strand
TGCAAAACAGAATGTACTTCTGCTAAACGTAATGCGGCAGTTTGTGGCGCATTTGGATTCTTCTTCATCATGTCCCGCACAAAAGCACGAGCCATGTTAACTGAATCAGTTGCAATGCCGAGCCATAACGAACCCCAAAGAATATGTGAAGTAGGGTGCATACTCTGACTCAAAATATCTGCAAAAGGTGCAGGGATAATTTGTTTGATATGACCTTTAGATTTAACAAGGAAGCCCTCACTACAAGTACCACGAAAACCCATCGTATCCCATGCCATGCTTGGTTCTAATTCATAATCTTCTTTACTAACAACCACATGCACTTGGTCATTGGCTGGTGAATCGGGTGTGCGGCGTGAAGTGATAAATAAATCATCCGCTTGTTTGCCATACGAAATCACAGGTGCATTTTTTGTGAGAGTGAATGAATCACCATTTTGCTCAACGGCACAAATGCTTTGTCTTAAGTCTCCGCCAATGCCCATTTCTGTTGTAGCAGAAGCAAGCAGACGCGAGTCTGAAGCGACTTTCTTCAAATAATTTTTGAAATGCTCGTTTGATAATCCATGATTCACTGCACATGCAACTTGAATTTGATGCATCGCAAAAATCATTGCTGTTGAACCACAATATTGACCTAACGCTTCACATACGCGAGCAAGTTGTGTAATGTTTAATCCAAGCCCGCCTAATTCAGTAGGAATATATGCCCCCATCAATTTTAATTTTTTTATTGCATCAATGCTTTCTTGCGGAAAACGCGCATTGGCATCTACATCTCTTGCATTTGGGCGCATCACTTCTTCGCCAATTTTGTGAACTTCTTCTAATAACTTTTCAAATGATTCCTTGCTCATGCCTGCTTGATTGGTGTGTTCCATAAAATGCCATCCTATGCTTTTTGAGTTAATTGCTCAACCACATCTACAATCGATTGAATGCTAGAAAAAGTTTTTCGCCCTAACATGCTATCAGGAATTTCGATGTTGAATTCATCTTCCAATGCCAACATCAACCCAACCGTTGCTAATGATGTCAGCCCTGCATTATATAAATCACTATCATTTGCCAAATCTGTTACTGGAGTAGAAAGCCGCCCATTTTTCTCTAAAATTTCACGCACTTTTTGCACTGTCATATAATGGCTCCAAGATTAATAAATTTTAATAATGAGGAAATTTTACTCCAAATTAAAAAAATGATTGGCTGAGAAAATTGCGATTCAAATGCAGGTTTTCCGCCTATTTCTTCGGGGACGTTTGTTTCTGCACCTGTGGCTTTGAATTACAATTGACACATTATGATTAACGACCCTCTCCTCATCAATGACTGGCATCCCGTAGCAACTATTTCTCAACTAAATACAACGCCGATATTAAGTGTGCGTTTGCTTGGTGAAGATATTGTGCTATGGAAATCAGGGAATCAATACATGGCGTGGCAAGATTTATGTATTCATCGCGGGTCAAAACTTTCGGGCGGGAAAATTGTGGATGAATATTTACAATGCCCATATCACGGTTGGACTTACAACAATGATGGGTTATGTGTGAAAATCCCTGCACACCCTGAACAAACACCGCCAACCAAAGCAAAAGTGAAAACATATTTAGCAAAAGAAAAATATGACATGCTTTGGGTTTGCTTAGGTGAACCTGCTAATGATATTCCGCCATTTCCAGAATGGGAACAAAATGGTTATACATGGGCAGTATGCGACCCGATTGTTCACGTCCCCGCTCATGGACCGCGCATCATCGAAAACTTTTTAGATGCGGCACATTTTCCATTTGTGCATGAAGGCGTACTTGGAGACCAGAATCATCCTGAAATGGAAGACTTTAACGTAAGTATTGGAGCAAATGGTGTTGAGTCTGAACCTGTTTACATCTATCAGCCTGCACAATATGGCACAACAGGCGGAGGCAAAGTTAGTTATATCTATCGCGCCTTTCGTCCATTTACTGCGCACATGACCAAACATGTGCCAGCAGGTTGGTGGGGAGCAGATGCGCCATCAGCTACGCATGGATTAATGCTCACGCTCACGCCCCATAATGAATTAGATACAACCGTTTGGTTTTTGATTTCTTCAACCATGTGGACTGACCCCGAAGTTTTGCAACGCGAATACACAAAACGCATCACTGATATTTTTGAAGAAGACCGCGCCATTGTAATGAGTCAACGCCCCGAGCTTTTACCATTAGACTTGCAAGCCGAGTTACATCTTAAATCAGATAGAGTTGCAATCGTTTACAGAACTTGGTTAAAACAATTGGGTTTGAAGTTTGGAACAGCGTAAATTTTGCGTAACTTCCTCGTGCTATAATCGCGCACGCGATTATAAATAAACAATGAGGTCTAATGAAAAACAAATTTCTATTTCTATTTTTTATTATCACATTAACTCTTTCCGCTTGCGGGGCAGGTGACTCGGCTGGGGCTAGTCAAACAGTTGAAGGTTACATCACCGCTCTCGCGTCAAAAGATGAAGCGAGTCTTATCTCCAATTCATGTGCCGCGTGGGAAGAATCCGCTTTGCTCGAACTTGATTCGCTTGAACTCGTCGAAGTTTCTTTAGCCGATGGTGTGGCGTGTCAAGAAGTTGGGAATGAAGGCGATACAACTTTAGTGAATTGCACAGGTAAATTGCAAATGAGTTATGGTGGCGAACCGCAAGAATTAGATTTTTCAAAAATCACTTATGAAGTTGTAAATGAAAATGGAAACTGGTTGGTTTGCGGAACAAGATAAGTGAAACAATTTTTTTCAAAAGAAAATTTTTTAGCACTTCTTTTCTGCTTGATATTAATCGCGTTGGTGATTTTTACAGCAGATAGCAACCCCACATGGATTTATCAGGGCTTTTAGCATGACGATAACTCAAATTTTGATTATCGTTTTTTTTACATTGCTACTTGCAATTCTCAAACGCGGTAGAGATTCGTTTTTATTAATCGCCAGCATCTTAACCATATTTTGGTTACAACCTGCATTACCCATTCGTGGCTTCGATTTTTGGATTCCAATCGCCACGCTCATTATCACCATTTTTACTTGGCTCATCACAGCCGATAACAAACTTAATCGAAAAAATATTTTCACGCTTGTAATCATTGCAGGCATCATTCTTTTATTAAACGCAACACGTTATTTTTCTTTCGCGCAAATTTTAACGCCATCTCGTCCACCACAAATTGAAATCACATTAATTATCTTTTTGATTTTTGGATTCATCTTTTTTCTTTTGATGAAGTACAACGCTTCCTTCTTGACCTTCGGCTTGATTCTGCTCCTCAGCATTTTTCTTATCCTCAAAATCTCCGCATGGACAATTGAACTCAGTTCTCTACTCCGTGCATTAAACAATCAATCGCTAACGAATGTCTCTGCTTTCGATATCCGCTGGCTTGGGTTTTCATACGTCGCCTTTCGTTTGATTCATACTATTCGAGATAAGCAAGCAGGTCGTTTACCTTCTATAGATTTAAGCGAATATATTACTTACGTCATCTTCTTCCCTGCGTTCACTGCAGGTCCCATTGACCGAATTGAACGCTTCATCAAAGATTTGCGTCAACCGTTTGCAGGATTAAATACAGAACTATTTTTTAGTGCAGGTCAAAGATTATTGATTGGTTTATTTAAAAAGTTCGTAATTGCAGATACATTAGCATTAATCGCATTGAATGATACCAATGCAACACAAGTTCAATCCACTGGTTGGATGTGGGTTTTGGTCTATGCTTATGCTTTTCAAATCTATTTTGATTTCAGCGGTTATACAGATATTGCTTTAGGAATTGCAAAGTTTATTGGAATTAATTTGCCTGAAAATTTTTCTTCACCCTATCTCAAACCAAACCTCACTCAATTCTGGAATAACTGGCACATGACTTTGACTCAATGGTTTCGAGCATATTTCTTTAATCCAATAACCCGTTGGTTAAGGTCTTGGCAAAAGCCATTGTCAATGGCGATGATGATCTTATTAACGCAAGTCGCTACCATGCTTTTAATTGGCTTTTGGCACGGCGTGACGTGGAATTTCACTATCTGGGGTTTGTGGCATGGACTCGGTTTATTCATTCACAATCGCTGGAATGATTTTACAAAAGCCAAATCCGCAGAATGGGCAAATACGTCTTTTCGTCAATCCCTATTAAATGTAAGTGGAATTATTTTTACATTTCATTTCGTCGCACTCGGTTGGATATTTTTTGCATTAAGTTCACCAGTCACTTCTTGGCAAGTGATTTTGAAATTATTTGGAGTCAACTAATGTCATTGCGAGCCACGATTTTGTTCTTTGTGGCGAAGCAATCCCCCATTAATTAGGAGATTGCTTCGTCGGGAAGAGCACCCTCCTCGCAACGACATAATAAAAATATGAAATTAGAAATTAACTTTACGAAAGTCTTTATAAAAGGAATTTTTCTTTTTATTATCTTCAATCTTTTGATTGCTGTATGGCAACCAAATATTGGAAAGCTTTCTTTATACAACTCTATATTCAAAGGCAGAGAACGTCTGCCGTTTGGTGAAAATCCGAAGCAATCGTACAACTTAAGCCTATTTGACTTGGATGCAATGTTTGCATCACATGTCATTCATGGAACAGAAAAAGCCGAAGATGAATTTCGCGTCATTGTGATTGGCGATTCGTCTGTTTGGGGAACATTATTAAGACCAGAAGAAACATTGACAGGTCAATTAAATGAAATGAGTTTTTCGGCATGTCATGTGAAAGCCTATAATTTCGGATATCCAACGATTTCTTTAACAAAAGATGTCATGTTGCTTGAATATGCCATGCAATATGAACCTGATTTAATTTTGTGGCTGACAACATTAGATGCTTTTCTGATTGAAAAACAATCTTCGCCGATTGTTTTGAATAATGAAATGGCTATCCGAGAATTAGGAAAAGAATATGTTTTGAAAACTGACATTAATAATTTTGAAGAAAAAACTTTTTGGGATAAAACATTTATCGGAGATAAACGTGCATGGGCAGATTTAATCCGCTTGCAGATTTATGGAGTGATGTGGTCTGCTACAGGTCTTGACCAAATATAATCTGATTATTATGA
>JAEURH010000148.1 GCA_016789365.1 Anaerolineales bacterium | reverse complement strand
ACCTGCTGATGCGATTAATAAAATGGGGAGTAGGTTGTTTGCAAATGTGCTGAAGAGTTCGGTGAATGACATAAATAAGATTATAAACCCCGTTAAATTTTGTAGGGGCGAGGCATGCCTCGCCCCTACGTCTTTACAATGAAATCAATTCAGGTTGTCTTTGCAACACAGCTTGCATTGACCATGGACCTGTATATGTGATGGTGACGGGCAAAATTTTCCCGCGTAGGTCTTCATCAGATACAACGAAGACGAGTTTGTTGGTGGGAGTTCGTCCGCGCCAACGGTCTTTGACTTTTTCTTCAAACAAAACTTCAACTTTTTCGCCGAGATATTTTTTATTGATTTCATCCAAGATTTTTTCTTGCAAATCATCGAGGATGTGTAAGCGACGGAGTTTATCTTCTTCGGGAACGTTATCTTCCATGCGGCGGGCGGCGACAGTACCCTCTCGGGTGGAGTAACGGGCTAAATGGACAACATCAAGTTTCAGGTCAGATAAGAGGCGATGGGTTTCCATATATTGTTCTTCGGTCTCGCCAGGGAATCCAACGATGATGTCAGTTGCAATAGAACAATCTGGAATTTGTTTGCGGATTTTTTCAATCAAATCACGATATTGTTGTTGAGTGTATCCGCGCTTCATGTTTAATAAAACTTCATCATCGCCTGCTTGAATGGGCAATTCAATATGCGGCATCACACGCGGAAGTTCGGCGATGGCTTGAATTAAATCATCATCAAAATAATTTGGATGCGAAGTTAAAAATCGAATGCGTTCAACACCTTCAATTTCATGAATGATGCGCAGAAGTGCGGCGAGGTTTGGACCGTCGGGAATATCTTTTCCATAACGGTCAACAATTTGACCAAGCAATGTAATTTCTTTTACACCTTGTTTTGCAAGCGAACGAATTTCACCGACAATGTCACCAACGGGGCGCGAACGTTCTGCTCCACGTTTGTATGGAATGATACAAAATGTGCAAGCGTGAGAACATCCATAAACAATTGGCACATGAGCAGTTACAGACTTGCCTTGTTCTGCAAGTGGCAAAATTAATTCATCATCCATCATCAAAAAGCGACGCGTGGTTTCTGAATTTTCAAGTGAACGAATTTCACCTTGCGTTAAATGTGAAATCAATGGACCTGGGTCAGAAGGTGGAGAGAACACATCCACAAACGGAAGTTTGGCACGCAATTTTTCTGCTCCACGCACACCAACCATACAACCCATTACATTGATAACAAGATTCGGATTTTTCTTTTTCAACGGAGCAAGCGAAGTGACACGCCCCATGGCTTTGTCTTCTGCTTGTTGACGCACCACACAAGTATTCAAAACAATTACATCGGCTTCTTCGATGGTTTCCGTTAAAGTGTAGCCGAGGTGTTCTAATGAAGAGCCAACTCGTTGCGAGTCAGCCACGTTCATTTGACAGCCTTCAGTCCAGATGTGATATTTCAAGTTCATAGTGGGGAGATTATACCAAAGCGATACTGCCCGGAGTGCGTCGCACCACACCTTATAGATTTTTCTTGTTGTGCAAATTGGTTCTACTTTATAAATTTTCTGCCATGCAAAGTGCGACGCACCCTCATATTATTTTTCCGTCAGTGGAGCGAATCCGCCGCCGAGAATTTCTTGTGCAGGCGACACAATCACAACCGCTTTGGCATCTTCTTTGGCAACAGCATTTTTTAAGTTATGTGCTTCTGTCACAGTCAATGCACATAATAGAATAGTTCTATCTTTTCCAGTGTACATGCCTTTACCAGCCAGTGCAGTGACTCCGCGTTTCATATCTGTCAAAATGCGATTCGAAACAGCGTCAGGTTGGTCGGTGATGATGAGAGCAAGCAACTGTCTGCGCCGAGAACGAGGCGCGAGGATGGCGCGTAATCCTTTTGGTTTGCCTTGTTCACTCGGCGCGGCAGTCGCAGATTCATCACCAAATCTTGGTAACACTTCGCCTGTAGCGCGGGTCATCGTGATGGTGTAAGCGGCAATTAAACCTAAACAAACATAAAGTGCTACACCAAGCCCAATCATGATTTCACCTGAGATGGGACCGACTGCACTGCGTTCGATAAATTCAGCAAAATCTTTTGCAGGAGTGGGGAAGAGCCAAATTTTTGCAACCCATGAAGCGTATAAAATTAAAAATATCCACAAATAATTTCGGCGTAAGCGGCGACCAAATGCTTCAGATAATGAAATTGGAAAACTTGGCGTGAGTAAATTTTCTGCTAAATTTTCTGCCCACTCTGGTGATGGATGAAATGGCGGGACAAGCATAGCCGCGTAAAAATCTGTTTCCATTAACCGCACGCGATAACTCCACAATTCATAATAACGATAACGGCGTGCTTCAATAAATAAAAACCATAATACCAATAATGTATTTAACAAAATGATTCCATGATGCACTTCTGATTGGCTAAATGCAATAGATAATGTTGCACCTGTTGCAACCACTGCCCAGTTGGTGGTGGTATCTAAACGTTGTCGCCACACATTGGCGCGTTGAATTTCTGCGCGGAAGAAATGCACCATTGCAGTCACAAACTCGCTGGTTTGCAATTTATATCCGCGATACGTCCACACGGGTTCTTCAATTTTTTCTTGTTTTGTTTTTTTGGCTTTTGTAGATTTTGTTGGCATGATTTTTCTTACCTTTATCTTTCTAGTCAAATATACCATTTTGTAAAAGTATGTTTGCTGTCAATTGCGTTGTCATAGCTTTAGATATGTCATTCTGAGCCACGTTCTTGCTCTTTGTGGCGAAGAATCTCTGAGATTCTTGTAGAGACTCTTCGCTACCGCTCAGAGTGACACATATCAATAATTTGGAGAACATTATGTCTGAATCAAAAATCACAGTGTATGGCGCCTATTGGTGTCCTGATTGTCGCCGTGCTAAAAAATTTTTAGGCGAGCAATTTGTCCCATTCAAATGGATTGACATTGAGCAAGATAAAGAAGCAGAGCAATATGTATTGCAAAAAAATAATGGCAAACGCATTATCCCAACCATTGTGTTTGAAGATGATTCTTTTTTGGTTGAACCGTCCAATGCTGAGCTTGCCAAAAAACTTGGCCTCAAAACTGAAGCCAAGAAAACATATTATGACTTAATTATCATTGGTGGCGGACCAGCAGGATTAACCGCCGCGATTTATGCCGCCCGTGAAGGTGCTGATACGCTTCTTATCGAACGGTCAGGTTTGGGTGGTCAAGCGGGAATCACAGTCGGGCTTGATAATTTCCCCGGCTTCCCCGAAGGCATCAGCGGACAAGAATTTTCCGAACGTGTGACTCAACAAGCCCGCCGTTTCAATGTGGAAATTTTACAAGCAGTAGATGTAGAAAAACTTGAAATGGAAGAAGGCTATCATGAAGTGTATACATCCGATGGCAAACATTATCATTCAACTGCTTTATTAGTTACAACTGGCGCATCATATCGTCGCTTAGAAGTCCCCGGTGAAGATGATTACATTGGCGCAGGCATTCATTTCTGTGCCACCTGTGATGGCCCATTTTATAAAGGTGCAAAAGAAATTGTGGTGATTGGTGGTGGTAACTCTGCTGTTGAAGAAGGTTTGCATCTCACAAACTTTGCTGAAAAAGTGACCTTGCTTGTACGTGGAGATAAACTCACTGCCAGCCAAATTGCAATTGATAAAGTCAATGAGCCGAATTCAAAAGTGGAAGTCAAATACAATGTGATTGTTGATGCGTTTGAAGGCAAAGACTCAAAACTCAAGACGATTAAGTATCATTTCAAAGATAGTGACAAAACAGAAGAGATTCATCCTGCCGCGGCGTTTGTGTTTATTGGTCAAACCCCAAATAGCGAATTTTTGAAAGATTATGTTGAGATGGATAAATACGGTTTTGTGTTAACGGGTCATGATTTGACACATCAAAACGGCGAGTTGTCAATTCCTCATCCATTTGAAACAAATATCAAAGGAATTTTTGCGGCTGGCGATGTGCGTCATGGAAGCACAAAACAAGTCGCTTCGGCAGTGGGGGAAGGTGCGGCGGCTTCGATTTCGATTAGGGAATTTTTGAGAAGTAAATAAACCAATACATGTCACTCTGAGCGAAGCGAAGAGTCTCTAAGATAACCTTGGAGATTCTTCGCCGCAAAAAACAAGAGCGCGGCTCAGAATGACATAGTTAACTCATCATACTTCTTGCGGATTTCTTTAATGTCTTCCCACATCAAAGATTTCGGAGAGCCTGGGGCTTTGGATTGATTGCGTAATAAATACGATGGATGAAAAATTGGCATAAGCCAACGACCATCTAGTTGAGTCCATTGACCACGCAGGGATGTAATGCCAGTCTTTTGCAAGACGGATTGACAAGCTACGTTTCCAGTCAACAGGATGAGGCGCGGGTCAATGAGGCGGATGATTTCAAAAACAAAAGGGCGGTAGTATTCAATCTCTTTATCATTTGGTTTACGGAAAGATTTTCCATCATCACCGGGTGGCATACGAAAAACAGAGTTAGTGATGTAAACATCTTGTTCAGGGTCGAAATTTCCCGCCTGCAAAATTTTATCGAGCAACTGACCTGCTGGACCAACAAACGGCTTGCCCTTGATATTTTCTTGCGGACCGGGCGCTTCGCCAATTAACAGCAACTTGGCATTTGGATTCCCACGACTGATGACTACATTCGTGCCAGCATTTGCCAGCGGGTCGTCTTGCATAGTTTTGAGGGCATTCAGAACTTCATCTAATGAAGAATAATTTTTTGTATTGAATAAATCAGATTGAGCCATTATAGAAAGCACCTTTCATATTTGTTAAGCGCTGATTTGCAATATTCCTGTCACGATTGATTCTTTTAACTTGATTATTATAACGCCACCTCACAACCGAAAAATAAGGACAAGTTCACCATGCAAACAGAATCAATCACTATCCATGCTACAGATACTGATATTCTTTTACCCACAACTCATTTGCGTGAGTTGTTAATGGCGAATCACGTCTCTGAAGAAATCATCAAAAGTTGTGAAACCGCTCTAACCGATTTGCTTAAGAAAATTGTAGTGGATGCCTATCACAATGACGAACAGCAATT
>JAEURH010000147.1 GCA_016789365.1 Anaerolineales bacterium | reverse complement strand
ATTGTGAAATTTGCAGGATTTTTCCGCCCCGACCACGACCCTCCGCTTCAACCCTGACATGATGTCTGGTTTTTGAACCTCGGCATTTACTTAACTTGAGCCGGAGTGCGTCGCGCACACATTAGTGCAAAAAGCGCGACGCACCTTTTGTAACCTAATTGGAGGAACCCATGAATACCCCGTTTGAATCAAAACGTGCAGAGATTTATAAAGATGTTCCAGATGAAAAATGGAACGATTGGCGTTGGCAATTAAGTCACCGCATGAATAGTGTTGAAGATATTGAAAAAGTTTTACCTTTAACAGAAAGTGAAAGAAAGGCTTTACAAACACAAGGTTTATTCCGTGTGGATGTAACACCATATTTCATTTCATTGATTGACCCGAACGACCCGAACGACCCAACTCGCAAACAAGTGATTCCTGTTTCAGAAGAAATGCAATCATTTACTTCGATGATGGAAGATTCACTAGCAGAAGATAAACATTCGCCTGTGCCTGGTTTAGTACATCGTTATCCTGACAGAGTCTTGATGTTAGTCACCACGCAATGTGCATCGTATTGTAGATATTGCACACGTTCACGCATCGTCGGTGACCCCGGGCAGACATTCAATCGTCAAGAATTTGAGATGCAGATTGAATATCTCAAGAAAACTCCACAAGTAAGAGATGTTTTACTTTCCGGTGGTGACCCGCTTGTATTAGCCCCCAAAGTTTTAGAAGAGTTGCTTGGTCGCTTGCGCGAGATTCCACATATTGAAATCATCCGCATTGGAACTCGTGTGCCAGTCTTTATGCCCATGCGTGTTACCCAAGAATTATGTGACATGCTCGCAAAATTCCATCCTTTGTGGATGAATATTCACGTCAATCATTCTAACGAAATTACCAAAGAACTAGCCGAAGCATGTGACCGTCTTTCTCGCGTCGGCATTCCGCTTGGCAATCAAGCAGTTTTATTGGCAGGTGTCAATGACAATGTGCACATTCAACGAAAATTAGTACATGATTTAGTACGAATCCGTGTGCGCCCATATTACCTGTATCAATGTGATTTAGTCGAAGGTTCTGGTCACTTCCGCACACCAGTTGGCAAAGGCATTGAAATTATGGAAGGCTTACGTGGTCACACTTCTGGTTATGCAGTTCCTCAATACATTATTGATGCACCCGGTGGTGGCGGCAAGATTCCAGTCATGCCAAATTATATGATTAGTCAGTCTGACCATAAGGTGATTCTCCGAAACTATGAAGGTTACATCACTACTTATGAAGAACCAACTGATTACGTCCCATCTGATGCGGCACAATACAAAGGCTTGAAGCGTCCAGAACCCGGTCAAGAAGGGTTAAGTGGTTTACTTGATGGAAAAGAAATGTTCATCAAACCCGAAGGCTTCGACCAATTGCATGAACGAGGCGGAATCCAACATCGTTTGAAAGATGATAGCAAATGGAAACCACTTGGAATTGGCTCAGGTGAAAATCCGCAAGAATGATTACAATAAAGATGCGGCAGACCAATCACTGCCTTCGATAAAGGAGATATTTATGCAAAGAAAATTCACTATACTATTGTTGTTGGCAGTTCTTTTATCTGCTTGTTTACCTACAGGGCAAAGCCAGCAAGATGTTGATTCCATTGTCAATACAGTGGTTGCTCAAACTATGGAAGCCAATGCTCGCATTGAAGAAGCAGTCAATCAAACTTTAACTGCGCAAGCCTCACTTGCTACAGCCACATTGGAATTTACTGCCACACCAGAGCCGACATTTGAACCATTAATCATTATTACGGATACGCCTTTCCCAACTTCAACCAATACAAATGTTCCATTTGTGCCACAGTCACAATCTCAACAACAACCAACAGCACAACCCTATTCGTGTTATGTTGAAACACGTTTCCCTGCCTACCGTGAAGAAATTAAAGCAGGTTCAAACTTTGAAATCCGTTGGTTTGTAAAAAATACCGGCACACGCACTTGGGATGCAGGTGTTGATTTGAAATATGCCAGTGGTGTAAAAATGACCACTGCTGAGCGGGTAGAGATTAAAAATGCACTGGCTCCCGGTGAAATTTATAAAATTTCAATCACCGGTAAAGCACCAAAAAACAGTGGTGTGCAACAAATGACCTGGATTGTAGAAGGCAAGTTATGCTATGCTAATGTGGTCATTACTGTAAAATAACTCAAAGCATGAACATCTAACAAAAGGAGTATCTATAATAAATAGATACTCCTTTTGTGTTGAAAAAGCCAATTTTCTCGTTATAATGAATTATCGTTGTTTTTTCAACCTTATCAGCACGGAGGCTCACAATGAAATTCCAAGCACCTATCGGTACTGAAGAAGAACGAAACTCTGGCAAAATTTGGCCTGGTGGCTGGACCGATGCAACTGGCTTTCTCAACGCAAAAGCCCCTGGTTATGCGTATGGGATACATACAGGCGCAGACCTCAACTTAAATGTGGCTGGCAATTGGGACGCTGACAGGCTTGCTCCAGTTTATTCCATTGGAGATGGTATCGTCACCTATGCCCAAACTTGGCCCAACCCAAATTACTGGGGAAACATCATCGTCATTGACCATGGTATGGTAGATGGAAAGCCTTTATACAGCCGTTATGCTCATGTTGCTAACATTCGCGTGAGACCCGGCGAAGTTGTAAAAATGGGACAACAAATCTGCCAAGTAGGTGATGGTTCTTCAGCCATTCGCCCAAAAGCCATGTTTCCTTTTCATTTACATTTTGATATTTCATATACAAAAATATTACGCGAACAACCACAGAACTGGCCCGCACCCTCTACGAATAAGAATAAGGCATTGGTCGTAGAACATTATGTTGACCCTGAAAAATGGCTCAAAGAACACCACACGGTTGAAAGTCTTCCTAAGGCAATTAGTGGAAATACCACTTCCAGCGAGTCTGAAGCGCCTACCAATACTCCACCGCGCACAAACATTGCTCCATCTTTACCAACATGGTATGTGATTGCCCCCGAGGTTACAATCTATAAACAACCCAATACCACATCACAAAAATCGGGTTCACTATCACGCGGCAAACAAATATTTATGAGCACTGGAGGGGTCAGAAATCAAGGCATGGACTGGGGAAAAATTGTAGGCAGTACCTTTGAAGGAGATTGGGTTGCTATTCGCAAATCAGACCAAAGCGAAAGTTATTTATCAACCAATCGACCGCAATAAAAAATGATATCTCAAAATAAAAAATTAACTTCAATATTCATTGCAGTTCTCATAACCCTTGCTTGTGTGCCGACGTTACCAACAACCTCTGCACCCATTCCAACCTTTGATGCAAATGCACCGCTCACTGCCATTGTGCTGACTGCCAACGCCGCCGCTACTCAAACACAAAGATTCGCGCCTCCTACCTTAACCCCAACTGCCACCTCTACTCGAACACCTCTTCCTACCGACACCATTACACCCACGTTCATTTTTGTTTTACCAACCAGCACCGTACCTCCTACACAAATCCCTGCTGGCAGTTCGGGCAAAGATTTAGATTGTCAAATCATTTCACAAGACCCGCCTGAAAATGCGCTTATCACCATGCAAAGCCAATTCACAGCAAAATGGATTGTGGCAAATGTTGGTTTGAAAACATGGCCCTCTGATAACACCGATTATCGTTATCTTAGTGGCGACAAAATTCACCTGCAACCCATTTACGATTTTGAAAAAAACGTGCCTGCTGGTGATAGGGTTGAACTGACCGTAGCCATGCAAGCCCCCAACCAGCCGGGCGTTTACTCAACAATCTGGAGAATCACCATTGGGCAAGAAGGTTTCTGCAACATGAAAATCACCATTATTGCAGGTTGATAAAAAGTCCTCCGAGTTTCTCGGAGGACTTTTTATTATTCAGCAGGTGGCGTTGACTCAATTGCTTGCGGCTTTTTACGCATTGTAAAATACCAAACCGCTACAGGAATAGCAATAAATAAAATTCCTGCACAACATGAGCCAAGCCCAGTGCCTAAGGCAACAGATGGGTCACTACTGCCGCCAAAGTTAAGGTCAGCGCCGGGGATGAAACTAATGATAGAAGTCAACCCGCCATAAAACACAGCAAACAAGCCGGGGCATCCGCATAACACTACCGCCGCAATGGTTGCAATCAAACCTGTATTTTTATTATTCATAAGTTCTCCTTTTTAACTTCTTAATTTCGCGCCGAGTTCATGTTCTAGGCGTTTTACAATTTTATTACGAATCGCCGCCGCCTCAGAATCTGTTAAAGTTTTATCTTCGGCTTGATACGTGAGATTATATGCCAATGATTTTTTTCCTACGCCGATTTTTTCATCGCGATAGACATCGAACAACTTAACTTGACTAACGCTTCTTCCTCCCGTCTGCTTGATGAGTGCTTCGACAGTTTCGGCTAACACTGATTCATCCACGATGATGGCAATGTCTTCATAAATCGATGGAAATTCAGAGACAGGCGTAATGCCATAAGTCGGATTAATATTTCGCAGAGTCTCTAAATCAAATTCTGCAACTAAGACGGGAGAATCTCCAAGTTCATATTGTTCTTTGACAAGTGGATGCAATTCACCAAATACGCCAATGACCTTATCACCAATTTTGATTTCAGCACATTTGCCGGGGTGTAGGTGTAGTATTGACTCGCTTGAAGCGTAGGAAATGTTTGTAAGCCGCAACCCGCTCAACAGTAGTTCGAGGCGACCTTTCAAATCATAAAAATCAAATGTGGATGAATCTTTAACATCCCATGCGTTTTCTTTTCGTAAACCAGTCATCGCAATGGCAAGTTTGCGTGGTTCGTTGGGCAAATCATTTTTGTTTGGTTCAAAGATATTTCCAATTTCAAACATCGCAAATGAATCACTTAAGCGAATGTTTTTTTCAAGCACATCCAACACAGATGCAGTTAGGCTTCTTCGCAAGACACTTTTTTCTGGTGCAATCGGATTTGCTAAATGCACATATTCTTTATGCTTTACAACGCGCGATTCTTTTTCAATCGAGGTCATGCGATAACTAACAACTTCTTGCAAACCTAAAGCAATTAATAAATCACGCAGATGTTCTTCCCATTCATGCACAG
>JAEURH010000146.1 GCA_016789365.1 Anaerolineales bacterium | reverse complement strand
GCTTGCCTTAACAAAGCCCATGTGAATAACCTGCGGGACGTTTGCAGAATTGAAATGAAGCATTGCATAAGTGTTAATAGAAAACTTATATTTTCAGGGTAGGATTAAGTATCGCAATATTGGAACTTATGATGGAGAAATAAAATGATTGAGTTAGTTTTACTTACTGGTGTATTGTTGGTGATGTTTGGCTTGGTTGCCTCAACTGAAAAAGTTTTAACCCACAGACAAAGCACTATCAAAATTGATGAACGTATGACAGACCATCGTTCACGATTATAGAAAAAAGGTCTCGCTTATGGCGAGACCTTTTTGTTTAGGTTGAAAATTAATAAAAATGCCGCAACCACTAGAAAGATGGTTTGGTGGAATGCGAATATTTTTTCGTTGTTCTCTGTGTAAAAATAAATTAAGTGAAATATAGTGGGCATAATTGAAAGCAAAATGAGATATAAAGATTTTAGTAAATTGCTTTGTTCTTTGCTTATCAGATAAAAACAGAGTATGGCAGGCAGAAAACTATAAGGCTTCAAACGCGGCATGAAAATGGTTAGTAGGATGATGGCTAACGAAAATATCACGAAATGATTTTCAGGTTTATATAAAGTTTTATAAACGGAATAAAGTGCAAAAATTCCTAGAATATAAATTCCTAAAGAAAATATCAGATTTAATTCTTCTAGTTGTGACTCTAAACCTAAAAGTGAAAGAATCGCCACGGATAGTGATTGATTCAAGACAAGTGGCTCAAATTCATTAAGCGGATTATGCTGGTTGGGGATTAATCCAAACATTTGGCGAAGATACCAAGTGAAAAGGTGAGGGGATGTGATGAATGACAAAAGCAGCAAAGATATAAAACCTGCAAGTGACCATGCTATCGCTTTGATTTTATCTTTTGTATTAGTTTGTAAAATTAAAAAGGCAGGGAGATATAAGATAGGAATCAACTTCAAACTGGCGAACATGCCGAAGACAAAAAGGGAAGCGTTGATTTTTTTCCGAAAGAAAAGAAAAATTGAAATCGAAAAAAGTAAAAATTCAATCGTGCTGATGTTTCCTGTAATCATCGTCCAGCCGAGAGTGAATAAACCTGTTGAGCATAGGATAATTCCGTATAGCCAATCTTTGTGAGTGAACCATAGACCTAAACCAAGTAGGAATAATATTGTATATATCCAAATGTAATTTTGTTCGAGATTGAAAAGTGGACATGCAAAATAAAATCCATAGGCTAATGCGGACGGATAATTCCATGAAAGTTCGAGCCCAAGTTGTGAAGTTAGGTACGGGTTTCCTTCCTTTGCAATGACTCGACCCGCCTGACAAAACACTTCAAGGTCTTTGCCTGTTTGAAAACTTCTTAACCCGAGATTGAGGGTGAAGAGAAACAATAATATTGAGGTTGCAAGGATGAGGATGTAAAAAAAATCTGTGAAGAGTTTGCGGAGATTTGGTTTTGAAATTTGGTCAATAGACATTGCGCAATTTTATTCTGGATTAAGATTTTCTCTTATCCAATTAAGTACATCTCTTGGCGTGCCAATTTTTATACCTGCTCGTTCTTCTACTTTTGGGTCATTAAGAAAATGTTTTTTGTCGTGAGTTGCTAAATAATCTACTTTGGCTTTGACCGCGGCAAGTAGAATTGGAACATCATCAGGGTCTTCAATTAAGTACAGATTTGCTTGAATTTCTGCATGGGTTGGGTCTTTGACAATTTTAATTTTTGCTTTCTTAATTTCTTTTTGAACATCTTCCAAATTATCAGGGGATTTTCTCGCAACAGACCGTGTTGTCTCATTAAATACTAATTCGCTGATTGTTAATAAAATATCTTCTGTTTCACCCAGTTGAAGCAAAGCATGAGCCGCGCCTGATTCTGAAATGACTCCCGCTATTAAAGCACTGCTATCAAGAAAAATATTCAGCTTTTTCATAATCTATTTCTTGGCGGATTTTAAATTGCCATATTTTTCTTTGACAAGTTTTTTTCTCTCGTCTCTTAGCGTATCTAACCAATTATCAATATCAATATTTTCTTCTTGCAGACGTTTCGCAATTCGCCTTGACAATACGTCCACTTCCAGAACTTTTGGCTTAAGCAAAAATGACCCACCACCTAAATCAATGATAGTGAATACTTCGCCTTCTTCTAATTTATATTTTGACCTTAACTTAGCAGGGAAGGTGATTGTGCCTTTGCCACGCATTTGAACAGTTGCCATAAGTTTCTCCAGAAAATCGGAAATCCAGAATTTCTGGAATTATAGCACAGACCCCTCCCAGCCTCCCCTAAAGGGGAGGAGTTAAGTCTTCACGCAACAAACACCCTCTCCTTTAGGAGAGGGTTGGGGAGAGGTCAAAACAAAAACAGCCTTTTATTCATTAAGAGATTTGTCTCGAAATCTTTTCATATAGTCGCTGTGAAAGTCATTCTTAAAATAAATACTTAAAACATCATTTATGTTTATTTCTTTTTCCTTGGCAATTTTTAATATTTCTTCATTGACAAGTAATTCTTGGGCGATCTGGACCTTATTAGCAATATAATCCCTAAATTCATCTGTGCTCATTTGATTGTGTCGTCCATCATAAGTAGAGGAAGCATGATTATAAAATGATATTTTTGAAAATATTACAAAATCTCCTTTTAAGAACCTTATTACAAGTCGGTTATTTTTGCCTTCATAAAGATTTTCATTCCAAGAACTTCGACTTACATACTCTAATGGCTCAACTTCAACTAACTCTTCTCTGTTCCTATTAACATGTCCGATTCCGCTGGGTTTAAGTCCATCAGTTTCTATTCGAAAATAATTCCATTTTGGATCAGCATTAAAATTTTCAAAAATTAATCTCTTGGGCTTTATTAGAATTATATAATCTATGTCTATATCTAATTCTATTGTATTAACCTCAAATCCCTGTCTTGCACCTTGTAAATCCATGCCGCCACCTGTTGGATAAAACATATGATTTAAAGCACGAACAGACCCAATTAAGTTTAAAACGTAAGCAATATCATTCAAGTTTTCCCAAACAGCCCTTTGTGGTAGTGTGATAGGAAATAGTTGTTGCTGTAAATCTTTCCATTCAATTGGATTTCTAGTTTGTAAATCTTTTTGTGTATCTATCCACCATGTTAATGTTTTAAGAAAATATTCAATAGATGGTCTTTGTTGTGGAGAGTCATCAGTGCTTTGTATTAATAAATCATCTAAAGGTTTGATAAATGCTGGTCGCTTATACCTTTCTTCGGTGTAGCTAATATCTTCCTTCATAGTTAAATTTAGTTTTGATAAACCATTTATTCCATTAGGGTTGTATTGACCATCAAATCCTTTTTTTTGCTTTGTTATTAAAATCCATAAGGTTTTTGCTAATGAATAAGTATCTGCTGGTTTACCATCAGACTTATAACCTTCTCTACGCATTTCGGGAGCAATAGTCCATTTTGCCCCTATTGCATCCCCAGAACTAGTAAGTTCAATTTTGTCAGGATAGTCTACTAGACCAAAGTCACCAATATAAATCTCCCCATCTTTAAAAAGAAGATTTTCAGGCTTTATATCTCTGTGTGAAATATTCCTTTTATGTAGTTCAAAGAGAGTCTTTGCGACTTGTATTATAGCAAGTACAGTATCTTCAAAATGTTTTTCTTCAAGATATTTTTCTAAAGGTTGAGCAACAGGCATAACATACCAAGGAATTTCATCTGATAAATTATCTGGCAAATAAGAATCAAGAATCTGAAGTATCCCACTAATATCTTTATTTTCTTTTATTACATTGATTTCATTTATAAACCTTGTATAGGTCTTTTTATCAATTTTTCTTAAGAGTTTAATTGCACCTTCTTCATTATTTGAATTTACGGCAAGCCAAACATCTCCATTCCCACCTCCACCGAGAAATTTTTTTAATTTCCAACTACCAAAGATTTGATTCTTTGCAATCTTTTGAGTCATAAATATATCCTACTGATAACTGCTCACTGCCTACTGCCTTCCGACTCCCACCAGCCCATCAACTCACTCATCGCCAAACTCGGAGTCGCATCACCTTGCCTGCCTGAATTCCAAGTGACGATTAAATCTTTCTTCGCGCGGGTGATGCCCACATAAAACAAACGCAAACGTTCTTTGATATATCCAAGCCGCGATTCAAATGTGGCTTTACCTTCTTCATACCAATCATATTCACTGTTTGATTCCAATGTCGTCAATTGCGCCAACCCTTCGGCTTCCATGTTTAATCCTTGGCGAATAAACCATTTCTCCGAAATGAATCTGTCATTTGGCATGCCCGACGGAAAATCATAATTATTGACACTCATTAAATACACGCGGTCCCACTCCAAACCTTTCGCGCGATGCATCGTCGTCACCACAACTTTTCCGCGATGTCGTTCAGGGTCAAAGCCCGAGTCATCTTCCGAAAAGCCAATAAAGCGCCGTTCATTTTTTGCAATCACCGCCAACTCCGCAGTCAACTCAGGCAAACGCCACTCGTTATGGTCATCCGCCGCCTTGCGTAACACCAACGCCAACTTATGCGCCAACGCCAAATCGGATGCTTCCGTAAAAACATCTTGTGCTAACGTCAAAGTCAATTGGTCAATCGGAAGTGTGACCGCATTCAACCATCTCTGCACATTGACTCGAAATTCTTTTAACTCTTCGATGACTTGCTCCGCTTCATCCGCGCTGATGCTTGCCAGCCAATCTGATGACTCTCCTCTCCTCCCAGGAGAGGGGCTGGGGGTGAGGTCGTTTGGTGCCACAAAATTTTCAACCTGTCCGATTCTTTGAATCAAACTGCTGACAACTTTTACAAATTCAGCTTTTTCAACTTCTTCGCGCCAATCACGTCTCCACACTTCATAGGCTTTCGATAATTTCCTTGCAGATTGCGGGTCTGCTAAATAGGATAATAAATAATTCAATGAACCTGCCGCCGCACGCGTAGTAGATGTGGATGAAATCAATTCAATCACTTCAACATTTCTTTTTTTCAATGCTTCAATCACTTCCACACCGCGATTGTTTCTTGGAACAAGAATCGCAATCGTCGGTTTGAGTTCATCTTCTCCAAACGAATCCAAAAATCCTTTGACAGATTTAGTCACATTTTCTAATTCTTCTTCAGGTGTAAATTTTCTGCTGATAAATTTAATCCCCTCTGGGTTATCAGGCGGATTAACAGGTTCATAGCCTTCTGGTACAGACTTAATATGTGGAGTTGATAAAGCAGTCCGCGCTTGCGGTTCAGGATGCGATTGATTTACCCAATCAATAAGATGATTTGCTAATTTGATAATCGAAGGTTGTGACCTTCCAGACTCAGGCATATCCGCATTTGGATTTGTGGCAATAAAATTTCTTAATAAGTCAGGGTCAGCAGTTGTGAATGTTTCAAAGATGGCTTGGTTTGGGTCACCGACACGAACCCAGTTTCCATTGCTCGTAGGGGCGTGGTCTCCACGCCCGTTTTCAGAACCACCAGATAATAAGGATAATATCTTTTGTTGCGACAAACTTGAATCTTGTGCTTCATCTTCCAAAATAAATGGATAACGAAAACGAAGACGTTCTAAAAATTCTTCATCACTTTGAAGCAATGTCAATGCCAAACGAATCAAATCATCAAAGTCTACTGCACCACGATAGGCGAGTGCGCGTTGATAATCCGCATAAATGCTGTAGCCAAGTTCAGCGAG
>JAEURH010000145.1 GCA_016789365.1 Anaerolineales bacterium | reverse complement strand
AATTTATACATCGGCAACACCTTCTGAATATGAAATGACTCATGCAGAACAAGTTGTGGAACAAATCATCCGCCCAACTGGTTTGGTAGACCCCGAAGTCGTAATCAGACCAGTTAAAGGACAAGTAGATGATTTGGTTGGAGAAATCAAGACGAGGGTAGAAAGAGGCGAACGAGTTTTAGTCACAACACTTACAAAAAGAATGTCTGAAGATTTGACAAATTACATGAAAGAATTGGGAATCAAAGTCAATTATTTGCATTCGGAAGTTGAGACGTTGGAGCGTGTTGGTATTTTGCGAGATTTGCGTTTAGGAAAATTTGATGTATTGGTGGGCATCAATTTATTGCGCGAAGGTTTGGATTTGCCAGAAGTTTCTTTGGTTGCGATTCTCGATGCGGATAAAGAAGGTTTCTTGCGTTCGGATAAAGCATTGATTCAAACGATTGGGCGTGCGGCTCGTAATGTGAATGGACGTGTGATTATGTATGCCGACAAGATTACTGACTCAATGAAACGCGCAATTGATGAAACGAATCGACGTCGTACTAAACAATTGAAATATAACGAAGAAAAAGGGATTGTGCCAATTTCTATTCACAAAGAAATTCGTGAGTTGAATGAAATGATGAGTGCCAAAGCAGTTGGCGAGGCGAAGGCTGAATATAAAGTAAACGCAATCACTGGTATGCCACGAAATGAACTTCGTCAGATTGTGCATGAGTTAGAAAAAACGATGAAGGAAGCCGCCAAGAATTTAGAATTTGAACGCGCCGCGGCATTGCGTGATGAGTTGTATGAATTGAAAAGTTTGTTGGCAGAAGATGAAAACTTGAAACCGTGGGAGCGAATTAAGTTGTTGAGTGGTGAGGAAGAGTAAATTTGATTTACTACAAAGTGTCACGAAGGTACACGAAGGAAAAGAGTTTAAACCTTTGTGACACTTTGTGTTCTTTGTGGTAAAAAGATTTTTATTATGCAAACTGACCCCGCTTCACTTGACCCTGAAGAACGATTAAATAAATTTTATGCTATCGCCTCAGCCGCACTGGGAGTCTTGAGTCTGTGCCTCGGCGTGATTCCTATTCTCGGCACAGTGTTAGGGATTATCGGAATTATTTTAGGTATATTAGGAAGGCGTTCTGAAAATAAAAGAGCCGCGACAGTGGGAATTGGTTTAAGCGTGATTGGAATTTTGACGGCAATTATTTTTTCAATTTTGTTGTATGTAGAAAGGTTCGGGGGATAGAATTAAAAAAACTTTATGAACCTGTGCCTGTGTAACTATTAACACCTTTTGCCCAAATCCAATAGGCTAATGAGAATAAACCAACACCGATAATTGGTGAGAGGTAAACGAACCAATGAACTTCTTCTGGGCGTAAGAAAAGTTGTGACGGATAAAATGCTACGAATCCAATGGGTATGAGAAACGTGAAAGTGAAACGAAATGCTCCATCAAAAATACTCATTGGGTAAGGAGCAAACTCACGCAACTTCCAGGCTAAACCTAAGACGGGGTACGATTCAACAACCCAAAATGCAGCGCATGAAGCGGCGACGATAATCGCAATTTGTACCAGTGCGGCACTAAAAAGTGTAATCAACAACAAAACAAACTTTAGAATCGTCCAATCCACTTGCAATTGAATTGAGGAATAAATTAGTAATGCAATGCCCATGACTAATTGAATCAAGCCTTTTAAGTCAAACATCTCAGACATATAATAAAACATCATATTCAACGGGCGGAAATAATATTTTAAGAATGTGCCTTCTTGAACATGAAAACGAAGTTGCCAGATATGGTCAAACAGAATTTGCATGGGTGAAATGGCAATCATATAAAATGCATAAATAAAAACCATCTCCATCAGTGACCAGCCTGCAACATCTGGCACGCTTTGTAAAATGACCCAAAAGACTCCCAGTGTAGCAAGACTCGTAAACAACATGCCAATGGAGCTGATAATAAAATCGGCTCGATATTGCATGCGTGCTTTGATATATTGTGCCTCAATAATGAAATACAAACGGATATATTCGCCAAGTGTTCGCATTTAACCTCCACTAATTCGGATAACTTTAATGGCTTGGTTGTAAAACAAACGCGAACCGATTAACAAAATAACTGCCCATGCAATTTGCAATAGCAACATCGGAAGAAAAGTTTGCCAGCCTAAATCGGCTTTGGTAATCATCATTAATGGGGTGTGATATACCGCTTGAAATGGAAGCCAATACAAAACTTTTTGCATTGCTTCAGGAAAAAACTGCAATGGAATCAATCCACCTGATAAAACGGTGACAATGATATCTTTCGTGGCAGTGACACCCCAAACAGATTCTGAATAGAAACTAATCAACCCAACAAAAAAATCAATCGAGAAGCTAATTAGAAATGCAAACATAAAACTAATGGGGAAGAGGAATAAACCGATTCCATAAACAACCTGCACTTTGAAGACAAATATCATCACTATGGCAGTGGGGATGGCGATGGCTGACAGATTCATTAACAATGCCCCAAAGTTTGTAAACAATGAATACAGTTGAAAATCTAATGGCTTGGTTAAATAGGTTGCAATTGTGCCTTGTTGAATTTCAAAATGAATAATCCAATCTGCGTATGTTTTTAATAAAATAAAAATGGCACTACCTAAACCAACATATAGAAAGGTCTCATTGAAGGTAAGTCCATTGAGAACATCTCTGCCTTGATAAATACTGCGCCACAGATAATAAGCAACACCTAAATAAATGACATTCCCAAGGATTGAAAATAAAAATCCAAAGCGATAGACCAAGCTAACCATGTAGCTGGCGCGAATCAGTGGAAGATATATTCTCATCCTAAGGCTCCGTCATAAACTTTTTGGACGACGTTTTCCATTGAGATTTCCACAATGCGAACATCTAATACAGAAAAGTTTTTCATCACAAAATTAAGCACATCAGAAAGCGGAGTGAGAGCTTGGTCGAAAGTAATATCCGTCCAGAATTCTTCGGTTTGTGAAACTGTAAAATTTTTATCTGTACCAAAATGACTTGTCATTTTTTCTTGCAATACTTGAAGCGTAGATTCGTTGAAATTATCAACTTGCAATTTCAAAGTCCGATAGGCACCGAACAGCGCATTTACTTTTTTGATGTCGCCATCATACAAAATTTTTCCTTTATCAATAATGATGATGCGCGTGCATAATGCTTCTACATCGCCAAGGTCATGAGTTGTTAAAATAATGGTTGTCTTATGTTCAGTATTTAATTTCTTAATCAATGAACGAATTTTTGCTTTCACTGAAATATCCAAACCAATCGTGGGTTCATCCAGAAAAACAACTTTCGGGTTATGTAAAAAAGAAGCGGCAATGTCACACAACATGCGTTGACCTAATGAAAGTGTGCGCACTTGTTGCATGTGCAATGCTTTCAGTCCAACCAAATCATTAAACATTTCCATTTGTTGATTAAATATTTTTTCATCAACTTTATAAATTTCCCGCAAAATTTTGAACGACTCAATCACAGGCAAATCCCACCACAATTGTGTGCGTTGACCAAACACCACGCCCATCGTTTGCGCCTGCCGAATGCGGTTGTAATATGGCACCAAACCATTTACTTCAATCACACCACTGGTTGGTTGAAGGATGCCTGTCATCATTTTGATGGTGGTAGATTTTCCTGCGCCATTCGGACCGATATAACCGACAATTTCTCCCGCTTCAATATCAAACGAGATGCCTGATACCGCTTCGACAGTTTTGTAATTGCCTGAAAATAAATCGCGAAACGCGCCGCTTAATCCTTCACGGCGATTAAGGACTTTGAAATGTTTATTTAGATTTTCAATGTGAATAAGACTCATAATAAATATCCCAAATATAAATTTCACCCATTTTAGCACATTTATTCTATTATTGATAGATTGTTTTAAAGAGAGACTAGTATTTAGTGAACAGTAATCAGGCTGCTAGAAATTTTCTAAGATTTGCAAAAAACGAGTGTCACTGATTCCATTAATCGTAAATATTAATCTTGCCGTCCCTTTTTTATATGACTCTTCCAATTTCCACCTCCAAACACAATCACCATTTTCATCTGCGATTGTGTCTAGATTCAACATTTCACCAGAAGCAGGGATGAAGATGAGATTACAACTTGTTCCAGTTTCTGCTTTGACGGAAACAGTTACATAGTTTTTTAATAATCCTTTTGGAGGAATGGTCACTTCAAATTTTGGTTCTAATGTTGGGGAAGGGGTAATAGTTTCTTCTATTAAACTGCGTGTAGGCAAATTGGGTGAAAATATATAAAATAATAGAATGATACTAATGATAGAAATCAAGCCAAGTATTTTTTTACTTTTTCTATCCATTTGAAATAGATTACTGCTTAATTAACTTCTCAACTTGCAAACCTTCCAACTTATCAACCCCACAAGCAAACATAGTGACTTCGATTTGTCTTTTGGTTAACTTCATCATGTCCACCGCTTTTTCGGTGGACATGGCGGCGGCTTTTAAGAAATTTCCAGCCATGCCGCCGAGTGTTGCTCCAAGTGCAATGCATTTGGCAATATCGAGTCCGTCTTTTATTCCACCAGAGGCAAAGATAGTCATATTAGGTGTTGCTTTTTTGACATTGAGAATTGATTCCGCTGTGGGAATTCCCCAGCCAACAAATGTCGCCGCGAGTTGGCGAGTGAATTCATCTGGTGCGCGGTGCATTTCTACTTGTGACCATGATGTTCCGCCAGCACCTGCAACGTCAATGGCTTGTACACCACAATCACTTAATAATTTTGCTGTGCGTTCTGAAATTCCCCAACCGACTTCTTTTGCAATCACAGGTACTTCTAGCTTTTTGCAAACTTCTTCAATCTTTTTTGCAATGCCAATCCAGTTTGTATCACCTGCATCTTGTACGGCTTCTTGTAATGGATTCAAATGCAAATACAAAGCATCCGCTTCAATCATATCTACGGCTTGTTTGCATTGGTCAATGCCATAGCCGTAATTAAATTGCACGGCTCCGAGATTTGCAAATAATAAAATATCTTTTGCAACTTTTCTTACTTGAAATGTTCTGGCTTGTTCTGGATGTTCAATTGCGGCACGTTGACTCCCGACTCCCATTGCGACTCCGCATTCTTGAGCCGCTTCTGCTAGACGTAGGTTAATGGTTTCTGCTTCGGAGGTTCCGCCTGTCATCGAGCTAATCAAGATAGGTGAAGATAATTTTTTAGCAAACAGGCTGAGGCTAGTGTCGAGGCGGTTTAAATCCACTTCAGGTAGTGCTTCGTGGATGAAGTGATAATTTTCTAATCCGCTGGTGAGTGCGGAGCGAACATCTTGCTCTAAGTTGATTTTAATGTGGTCGGCTTTTCTTTGGTCAATTGGCGCAACTTTTGTCATAAGGTAGTGTTCCTGTGTTTGATAGATGGCTTGACAGTACAAGTCAGGCGATTACAATTTGTCAATTCAAAACCTATTGGAGGCTTTTATGTCAGACACATTTAATGAGTTGAAAGGCATCGTCAAAGATTTGCTCGGTGCAGATGAATCGAAAATTACGATGGAAGCGCGCTTCCGTGAAGATTTGGAAGCCGATTCACTGGACTTGGTGGAATTAATCATGGCGTTTGAAGATAAGTTCGGCGCTGAGATTTCTGATGAAGCCGCGCAAAAGATTACCACAGTCGGTGAGGCTGTTGCGTATATTGACGCGAACAAAAAATAATTTATTGGATTATAACCGTAGAGCCGCCAAAATTTGGCGGCTCTATATGTTTAATA
>JAEURH010000144.1 GCA_016789365.1 Anaerolineales bacterium | reverse complement strand
GGTGGTTTCGTATCGAGAAACGCCGCCTTGGCTCAGGCCTATCGCGTTATTTCATCTAAAATAAGAAACCTTTTTTAGGGTATTGGTTCAAGACGTGAGAGGCAAAATCACGCGCACAGCAGGGCGCGTTTCTTATACCATATTTGAATTTTAGGGGATAGATAAAAATTAAGAGTCACTCTTAATAAAAGGCTTGACAATTAAACCGCTTCATTCTTAAGGGGAAACTTGATTCTGTTTTATCAACATTTACTTTATTACACAAAAAACTCGGAGGTCTTTAAGACCTCCGAGTTTTGGTTACGGATACACTCGCTTAATGGTTCTTGGAAATGGAATTGCCTCGCGGATGTGTTCGATGCCACAAATCCAGGCGACGACTCTTTCTACGCCCATGCCGAATCCTGAATGGGGGACAGAGCCATACTTACGAAGTTCCAAATACCATTTGAAAGCTTCTTCTGGCAAACCTTCTTTTTTGATGCGGGCAAGTAACGCATCATGGTTAGACATTCTTTCTGAGCCGCCGCAGATTTCACCATAACCTTCTGGAGCAAGTAAATCTACAGACTTGCAGACTTCTGGTCTTTGGGGCCAAGGTTCCATATAAAAAGCTTTGACCGCACTTGGGTAGCCATATACAAACAATGGCTTTTCGTTTAATTTTGTTAATTCAGTTTCATGTGGAGCACCGAAGTCCATACCCCATTCAAATTTGAGTAATTCTTTTCGTTCAGGGTCAGTTTCTTTTTCGTATAAGTCAATGAGATATTTTGCGGCATCATCATAAGACATGCGCGGAAATGGTCCGACGACATTTTCTAACTTAGAAATATCACGGTTGAGGAATTTTAATTCGGCGGAACAATCTTTCAACACGGACTTAACAATGTGGGTGATGAGACCTTCTTCCACTTCCATCAAACCATCTAAATCACAAAAGGCGATTTCGGGTTCAAGCATCCAAAATTCCGTTAAGTGGCGACGCGTTTTTGACTTCTCAGCTCGAAAGGTAGGACCAAAACAATATACTTTTCCAAATGCAAAAATGTTGGCTTCGTTATAGAGTTGACCAGTTTGCGCGAGATAGGCAGAACCTTCATCAAAATATTCTGTTTCAAAAAGAGTGGTGGTGCCTTCGGCGGCGGCGGGCGTTAAGATGGGCGTATCAAGATTGAAAAATCCGTTGCTATCCAAATACTCACGCACTGCAGACATGACGCGCACCCGCACGCGCAAAATTGCCCATTGACTTTGCATGCGAATCCACAAATGACGATTGTCGAGTGCGAAATCTACGCCGTGATCTTTGAGTGCCATCGGATAATCCACATCTGCGGATTGGACGACTTGCAAATCTTTGATGCCGACTTCAAAGCCACCGGGGATGCCGGGCGCGCGTTTATCTTCTCGCACAGAACCTGTGATGATGACAGACGATTCTTGCGGCAGGTGAGTGATGGTTTCAAAGAGTTCAGGTGTGAGGTCACCTTTGAAAGCCACACATTGCACAAACCCCGAACCATCGCGGACAAGTAAAAATGCAAGTTTGCCTTTGTCGGTGCGGTTGTAAACCCAGCCTTTGAGAATAATGTCTTGACCAATGTATTTTGATATGTTTGAAACGCTGATGTGAGAGGGCATGAAAGAATTCCTTTAATTGAAAGATTTAGCGATTATAGCAGACGATAGTTTTAGCGTTTACTCTTCTTCTTCTGAACTTTCATCTAACAAATTATATTCAGCCTGCTCTTCTTTCACGTATTGATTCCCAAAAGATTTTGATAAACCAATAAATTGTTCAATAGGGACTGTCTTTATAGCTTTGCGAAGATATTTTTCTGTTTCTTTATCGGTCATGCGAAGGATTTCATGCTTGAAGCCAATTGATTCATTTAATACCTCAGCAACTTGTTTTATCCAATACCCTGCACTCATTTGAACAATAGTGCCTTTTAATTCTTTTGCAAGACCTTCTATTTTACTTTTTGTGCCAATACGGTCAACAAGAATAATTGTTGCCATGAAAAATTTTGAACGATTTAATGAAATTTCTCTTTCAAAGCGTGTTACTTTATCAAGTGATATTTCAGTATTTCCTCTGCCTATAAACCCTATATCAAAGCGAACACCTTGACCTAGATTATAGATTAGGGTTGCATCACTTTCTCTTTTTTGATTTCGTGATGATAACCAAAATACTTTTTCGTATTCTTGTGGAGGTGGGGTAATTTGTTTAAATCCTAAAATATGTAGTAATGAGCCAAGAATTAATTTTTCAAAAAGTTTGCCATAAGCAGATTTTTCTGAGCCACGAATGGCTAGTGTCTCAGCCCCAATCGTGTTAAGAAAATAAGTAATCCACAACCAATTGATTTGTGCTTTTTGCTTTCCATTAATCGTGATTTCGCCTGTTAATGAGCCTTTATCTAACTTTTTTATATCAATAATATCTCTACATATTTGAATATATTTATCTCGATATTCTGCAATGGCTTGTGGGTCATCGCGCAAAACATTCTGAAATGCCTTATCTGTTAACCCAATCATCCATTGAGCAAGCCATCTTTCGGACTTAGATAATTTTCCTTTAGTAAGAATATCAGTAGCTGTTTCTGGAAGTTGTTCTACAAAATTTTTAGATTTTGCTGTTCCTTTAACAAACAATTCCAATATTGCTAAGTTTAAAGTAGCAATCCTGCGGCGAGTTAACGTTTCTGTGGAATCTCGTAAGTTTTTACCTCTTAATATATCTAATACAACTCCACGAACAATATCTAATCCAATTTCTTCAACAAGTTGACTTCCACTTGCAGATAAAAGACTTAATTCTTTCGGTGAAATTAATTCAGTTAATGGATTTATTTGTTTTATTTTTTTAGGCATAGTACCCCTCAAAATAACATGTTATCTGCTTGAATTGGAGGACAATTTATCGTAAGAACTTGGCTTACTTCTTTGCCAAGCCAGTTTTTTGCTTCTTCTTTAATAATCGAAACATACTTTGGGTTTTGTTCTAGCAATACAAAGCGTCTTTTTAATTTTACAGCGGCTTTTCCAACTGTACCTATTCCAGCAAATGGGTCTAAGACAACATCACCTTTGAATGAATAATATTTAATTACTTTTTCAGCCAATTCAACAGGAAAAATTGCAGGGTGGCGTTTGTCGTGGGAAGGTGAAATTTTCCATATATTGGTTCTTTCATAATCATCACCTACTTTTGATGCTTTTACAACTTCTTTGTCTGGATGTGCTCGAATATTCCAATCAATTAGTTTTTCTGTATGTTTTCGATAAACTAAAATATATTCTGTAACAGGGACAGGTTTATATTGTAAAGGGTTTCTATCAGCCGCAAATCTTCTGCCTCGCCCTGTCGCCCAACCTGCTCCTTCTGGTTTTTCCCAGATAATATCGTCAATAAAATCATATTTTTCTTCAATGAAAAGCCTATGTACATCAAATGGAACAGCAATTCGTTTCGATGCTTCATTTCTGCTAGCGCGTCTTACAAGTACAGGAGAAATATTCATTATGAAGAAGCATCCTTCTGCTAAAACACGATGAGCATTTTGAATGATTTTTCTGATTTTTAACAAATATTCCTCATAAGTAACATAATCAGTATATTCGGGGCGTGCATTGTAATAAGGTGGAGAAGTAAAAATTAGATTTACGCTTTCAGCAGGTAATTCTTGCAAAAGTTTTTCGCTATCTCCCTGTGCAATTGTATTTCGTAAAGAAGATAAAACATAATTGCCATTAGATTTTTTCGATTTATTTTTTTTATGACCATTCCGACCAAGCAAACGCGATTCGAGTAATTCTGGATTCGTGGATTTATCTTCAAGAATTAAAGAGGTATAAGCATCTATAACTACTTCACCAATTCTTTCTTTAGAGGATTTTCCCACTAAAGGCACGCGCCATATATGGTAACGGTCATCTACTTCTGGTAAACCAAAATTAATAGCATTTTCTAACTTCGCACGTTGAAGCCAAAAGTCTGCAACTTTTTTGGCCGACTTAACATCTAAAACGCTATATTTTCTTTTGGTAGCAACTGTTGTTTTTGTAAGCATATTGGTTCAATTTTACCATTTTGAAATTTATATTTTTGGATTATTTTGGAAATCGGACTTAAATTAATTACACTATTTTCCGCCTGCTACAAAATTTTTCATAATCTAGTTTATATCGTCATTTTTTATAACCTTTTTTCACCGCTTCAAGTTCTTCTTTTATTTCTTCCTCGTTGTAGTTAATAAAAGCAATGCCACGAGTTTTGAGCAATTGAATAAAATCCAGCCGTGAGATGCCAAGCAATTTCCCTGCTTTGCCTGACGAAATTTTCCCTTCAGAGAAAAGTGAAAAGACCAGCCACTCTGAAATTCGGTTTTGAATTTCATCTGGGCTGATTCCCAACTTGAGTAGGTCGTTTGGAATTTGTACACTAAGGCTTGACTCGGTCATTGGAAACTCCTTATCTCTTCATATTTTAACACGAGAGTCTGTTTTGTTTTTTGCAACAAGACCTTTTTAAGAACGTACATCAATTATACTGTTTGAAAATCTTATTTTAGAAGGAAAACTTACATGACCACACGTTACAAAATTCGTCAAAACCTCATCTCCATCGGAGATGACTTCTGGATTGAAAATGAAGAAGGGGCGAAAACCTACAAAGTAGATGGCAAAGTATTGAAAATCCGCAAGACCTTGGTCTTTGAAGATGCTCAAGGCAAAAAACTGGCTCAAATTCAACAACGTCTGCTGACTATCCGCGATACGATGGTCATTGACGATGCTGATGGAAAAGAAATCGCTGTTATCAAAAAGGCATTGATTTCTCCACTGGTTGACCGCTGGACGGTTAAGGTCAAGGGTGGGGAGGATTTAGATGTTACTGGGAACATCTTTGATTTTGAATATTCGATTAAGCAAGGCAAGGTTAAGGTGGCTGAAATCTCCAAGAAATGGTTCCGCCTCACCGATACCTATGGCGTGGAAATTGATGCGGGTCAAAATCACATTTTGATTTTGGCGGTTGCTGTCGCTGTAGATATGATGGCTCATGGGGATGAGAAAAAGAAAAAAGGCAAGAAGACGAAAGAATAAACAAAAAGAGTCTCGCAAGAGACTCTTTTGTTATGTCGTTGCGAAGAGGGCTCTTGCTCTTTCCGACGAAGCAACCTCCTAATAACAGGAGATTGCTTCGTCGCTATCGCTCCTCGCAATGACATTGGCTATTTTCTTCTCTCTTCCAAACCTTTCAACATCAACTCTTTTGTAATCACAGGGTCAGCTTTGCCCTTAGTAGCACGCGCCACCTGACCCACAAACCACTGCAACAACGTATCTTTGCCTGCGTGATATTTTTCTATTTCAGATGGATTATCGTCCAAGATTTTTGTCACTACTTCTTGGATGAAACTTTCATCTGAAATTTGAGCGAGCCCTTTTTCTTTGACAATTGCTTGCGGGTCGCCTCCTGACTTAAATAATTCTGCCAGCACAACCTTGCCTGCGTTTCCGCTGATAGTTTTATCTGTCACCATGTCAATCAGTTGAGCAAGTGACTTTGCAGGGATAGAATCCGCTTCTACATTTAATTCATTCAAGTTACGCATAAATTCGCCAGCAATCCATGTGTTGATTATTTTCGGCGAGCTCTTTGCATGGCTTGTCACTTCTTCAAAATAATTTGCCAGAGAAAGTTCGGATGTCAACAAACGTGCATCGGACGGAGTCAATTCAAAGTCAGAGATGAAGCGTTTTGCTTTTGCTTCTGGTAATTCGGGTAATTGACTCTTAATTGCATCAATCCATGAATCACTTAGTTGAAGCGGAGGCAAATCAGGCTCGGGGAAGTAA
>JAEURH010000143.1 GCA_016789365.1 Anaerolineales bacterium | reverse complement strand
ACTGCATTTGGAATTGCGCCAATGCCTGTTTGCAATGTTGCACCGTTTGGAATTAATGAAGCCACATACTCCGCAATATTTTCTGTCACCTCGTTTGTCTCACCAGACATATGAACTTCAGGCAAATAATAATCCACAGGCACAATTACATCTATTTTTGAAATATGAATAAAAGCATCACCATGAGCACGAGGCATTTTTTGATTCACTTCTGCAATTACAAATTTTGCAGACTGTGCGGCGGCTTTGGTCACACCAACTTCAACTCCGAAAGAACAATAGCCATGTTCATCAGGTGGCGATACTTGAATCAATGCAATGTCAATTGGCAATCTGCCTGATTTAAACAAATCTGGAATTTCAGAAAGAAAACACGGCGTAAAATCTGCACGCCCTTCTTGCACTGCCGCGCGGACGTTATCACTAATAAATAATGTATTGACTCGCAAATGTTTTTCCATGCCTTTGGCAACATAATCGGCAGAGCCGATGGTCAATACTTGATAAATTTCAACATTGCGCAATTCTTGTGCACGCGCCACAAGCGCAGACATCACTTGCTGAGGCACCGAACAATTTCCAGTTAAGAAAAGATGCGTGTTTGATTGAATCAAATTTGCCGCTTCTTTGGCAGTCTTAGTCCGCGAGTTGTAAAAATCTAATGAATTCATTATTCAATCCAATCTAAAATTTTATGCCATGCACCAGCAAATGGTAAAAACCATGGAAAGCCATTATACAAGTTCAACGGTGCATTTGGAAAATTAAATTTCGCAAACGGATGCTCATTGATATTTCCCGCAAGCATTGCCTCTGCAACCGTTTTTCCCAAGTGCGAAGCCATCGCCACGCCATGCCCTGCATAACCAAGTGAATAAAAAATTCCATTATCTTCGCCAACATGTGTCATCATGTCAAATGCAAAATCAAGCGTGCCGCCCCAAACATATTCCACGTTTATATTTTTTAATTGCGGATACACAGCAATCATTTCTTTTCGTAAAATTTCTGCACTGCGTGAAATTGTATTTTTATTTTCAGGGAAAAACGCCGCACGTCCGCCAAAAATCATGCGGTTATCCCACAAACGAAAATAATTGAGATAATGTTTGAAATCAAAAATCATTCTATTATTTGGGCTGAGTTCATGCGCAAGTTCATCCGATAATTTTTCAGTGGCAATAATAAACGAACCAATCGGAATAATTTTCCGTTGCAATTTTTTTGTGACGTTGCTTGTATAACCTGATGTGCCCACCAAAATTTTTTCGGCGATTACATTCCCTCTTTCTGTTTGGATAAAAAACCGCTTCGTTTCGACTGGGCTCAACGCAAGCTCTCTTCGCTCAATCTTGGTGACTCGCGCGGAGGCACATAACTTCGCCCCAGCCTTTTCTGTTGCTTTCGCTAAACCAGTTACATATTGTGCAGGGTTGAGTCCGCCGCTGATTTGATCCACTAAGCCGCCATGATATAAACTTGAGCCAACTTCATTTTTCAAATCTTGCGGAGAAATTAACTTTGTCTTGTGATTGAATTCTTTTTCCATGAATTCAACTTCTTCTTGCAGGTAGCCATAATGTTTTGGTTTGTTTGCCGTTAATAAATGACCGTATCTTTTAAATCCGCAATCAATATTTTCTTCTTTTACAACTTGTTCAACTGTATCTACTGAATTTAATGAATATTGAAATAATTGCTTGGCAATTTCTTTGCCGTATTTTTTCATTACTGTCCCCATGCCCAACTTGAGACCTGTTAAAGTCATGCCGCCATTTCGTGAGCTTGCTCCCCAGCCAATAGTGTTTGCTTCGAGTACAACAACATTGACTCCTCGTTTTGCCAAAGTACGAGCGGCACTTAACCCTGTATATCCACCGCCGATAATTGCCACATCCACTTTTTCTGGAACTGGTGCTAGATTTTTATCATCAGGCATTTGGACTGTGGTATGCCAGTAAATTTGTTGTTTTGGAGTCATGTATATTTGTGCCTTTCGTAGGTCAAATTTTATCCTCGTTTTGACCAAATTTGCTTAAACAAAATCAAATTGCCCTAGTGAATGAGGCGGTTTTTTATCATAACTTAAGATAAAATTCTATAAAATAAACTTGGAGAATTAAATGGAATCATTATTATCTTTAGTAGGTTGTTTTGCTACACCACTTATTTTGTTGGTATCACTCGTAATTGGTGGGTGGATTGTATATACTAACCTGACTGGAAATAAAAAATATAGTCAAGAAAGACAATCCAAACTTAGCGACCTTCGTAAGCGCGGAATCACTGCGCCTGCTACAATTGTTTCTGCAAAAAACGGAATTGTAAATACCCGAGGCGGCAGCCGCCTTATGTTGATGACACTCGAAGTTGAAGTTCAACCTGAAGGGCGTTCAAAATTTGTCACTACATTTAAAGATTGGTTGCCAGTGGGCAGACAATTTGTCTCTTGGGGTGATAGACATGAAGAAGTTGGTCAAAAAATTTGGGTTACATACAACCCTAATGACCTGAATGAAATTTTGTTTGAACACTACGATAAAGACCGTAAATATTTTCTTGGCTACCCAGCCTTTGCAAAATTGGAAAAACGAAATGCTGAGATTCGTAATACAGGCGAAGAAGCCATTGCAACTATTTTGGAAACAGAAGATTTGGAATTAGTACATTCTTATGAAAAAGAAATGAGGACTGTATTACGTGTGAAATTAGAAGTAACCCCTAAAATTGGTGAGCCTTATCAAGCAGAGGCACAAAATTCTTTTCTGAATGCTAGTTTACATAAATACACAGTTGGGAAAAAAGTATACGTTAAATTTAATCCCCAAGATAAGACTCAAGTTGCTTTAATTCGTTCTGCTGAAGAGTAAATAAAAAAGAGCGGATTTCTTATCCGCTCTTTTTTATTCTAAAATTTCTTCCCAGTTTAATTCACTAAATGCTTTCTGCAATCTGTGACCATCATCCACAACAATAAATTCAACATCCGTAAAAAGTTCTTCCGCTGTTTTGCGCACAGGTTCTAGCGGAACAACGTCATCTTGATTTCCATGCACAATGACTGTTGGAACAGAAAGGGCTTGCAAATGTTTCCAATTTCCTTGAAGCGGTTCGCCAATGACAGGGTCAATATAAATTCCGTTTTCATCTTTTAAAATAGCAGGTGCAAGTAAAACCAACTTACGCACTTGTTTTGGATTCTCGCTTGCAAACACTGCCGCCATCAATCCACCATACGATGAGCCGATAATCGTCCAAACTTTTTCTTTTCCTAAAACTTTATATAGTTGATTCATACGTTCATCAAACAAACCTGTGAAATCAGGCGTAATCATGCCTTGAAATTTTTCAGCAAATTGTCTGGCTTTTCCGCTTTGACTTGAACTATCTGAGCCATGTAAATAAATAATTTTTGAGTTATCCATCTTTCACCTTCTTCACTGCTTTTTTGCGCGTTATCGTTTTCGCATCTTTGCTTGCAGGTACTTCTTTCTTCTTTCGCTCTTTCTTTTTTATTACAACAGGCTCTTCAACAAAATCATTGATTTCTTCAACAGGTTTGCTCACAGTCAATGGTTGTGGACGTAATAAATCTTTTAATTCAGATTGTAACGTCGGTGGGAAATTTGATGAAATCCTCCGCATTGTGACTACCGTCATCTGGCTTTCTGTTTCTTGTAATATATGTTTTAACATGAAAGTTGTTTCGTTTGCCGAAGCACGATACAACGCTACAATTAAATCCGAAATATCATTTTGTATCGTAGATGGGGCTTCTTCAATAATGGGTTCAACAATATCAAGAATAGCAGGTAGGTTTTTATCATTCGTTTCCCCAATCATTGGAATTAATGCTTGAATCCCATTTGACCATGACCTTGAGCGTTCTGGATGTAAATATTCCCGAACCAAAGCGAGAAATTGATTCGGTGTTTCTTTTCTCATGCGCGATAAACTCGTCGTCAGCAATGCAGAACGTACATTTGGGTCACGGATTTGTTGAGTCCATGCCGTGATACGGGGGAGAAGACGTTCTTCTTGCGGAGGAATTCTTCCAAGTAAAAATGCCGCCAGCAGACGTGTTTCTAATGCGCCTTCATCCCACAATACATCAGCAAGTTCCAATGCAAAATGCGGATTCGCCTCTGCATTATTTTTTAATTCATTTTCAATGTGTGTCAATACAGCAGGTGGCGTACGATACGTTTTTAGATTCGACCCTGGTGATATATTTTCTTTTGTTCTTAAGGTGTAATTGACGTAAAAATCTAAAATTTCGCGCAAATGCTTCATAAACTCGTCTGGCAGAAAAAAGAAATCTGCTAAACGAGCGGCTTGTTTACGGAGTCGGGCAAGGTCAATGGCGGGCATGGATTATTGACGAACTCGAATTCGTTTTTCATCTACAATCCAAAGTTTCCCCGTTAAGTTTTCAGACTCAAGAGCAGTGACTAGTCTTTCTGCAATTCCAAGTACATACTTTCTGTCTTGCTTAATAAGGCGCAATACAATGATGCCTTCAAAATCCGCTGGTGGGTAAGTGCGAATATCTGCAAATCCTAAATCTAATGTGATGATAATTCTCTTTTCTTTTTTACAGATTTTAGAAATAGTTATATCATCTGCGCCAGTGATTCCTTCATCGTGTACAGTATCGGCTTCGTGACCTGCCTGTTTTAGTAGTTTTGCAACATCAACAGGCAGGTTTTCATCAATTTTGAATTTCATCGTTTATGCAGGTAACAAAATAGTTTCTTCACGCGCTAATTCTGCCGCATAAGCAATGCAGGCTTGAATGGCTTCTGTTGTGAGGGATGGATAACTTTTTAGAATTTCTTCTATTGTTAAACCTGCGGCAAGATTATCCAATACAACCGAAACAGAAATTCGAGTTCCGGTAATACAGGTTTGACCATGATGAATTGCAGGGTCTGAATTAATATACTCTCTCCAGTTCATAATCATCTCCATTCTTTAAAATTACCAATGGCTTATATTCTAATACGCTCTTGCAAAATAAACTTTTCTCTTCGAAGGCTTTCCACACACAATACAAGTCCCTTCTTGTTCAGGTTGATTGAAAGGAATATTTCTTGTGGTGGCTTTGGCTTCTTCTTTGACTTTCTTTTCGCATTCAGTGGATTCACACCAATACGAAAATGCCCAGCCATCTTGCACAACTTGTTTCAATTCTTCAAAATCTTTTGGATTATGAATGTTGGCATTACGGTATTCAGTGGCACGCTTCAAGAGAGAACTTTGTATCTCGTCCAGCAACCCGCTCACAGTTGAGTCAAGAAGCGATTGAGAAACAAATGATTTACCTTCTTTGCCAGGTTTGTCACGTCGAGCAAGTGCAACCGTTCCTTTTTCAATGTCTTTTGGACCAATTTCAATGCGAACAGGAACACCACGCATTTCCCAATCGTTGAATTTGAATCCGCTACTGACATTTTCTCTATCATCCATCTTGACACGAATCTTCGCTGATTTTAATTCTTTGAAAATTCTATCAGCCACTTCCATCACTTTTGTTTTTTCATTTTCATTTTTATAAATTGGAACGATGACGGCTTGAATAGGCGCGAGGCGTGGAGGCATCACCATACCTTGGTCATCACCATGCACCATAATCAACGCGCCGATAATGCGCGACGAAATTGCCCATGAAGTTGTTTCGGCATATTGAAGCGTGTTGCTTGTATCCACAAATTGAATATCAAATGCTTTTGCAAAATTGGTGCTGAAATAATGTGACGTGCCAGATTGCAACGCGCGTTTATCCCACATCATCGCTTCAATAGATGTAGTAGTGTGTGCGCCTGCAAATCTTTCGGTTTCGCTTTTTGTGCCTTTGATAACAGGAATAGCGGCTTGTTCTAAACAAAAGCGTTCGTAAATATCAAGAATGCGATACATTTCTTCTTTAGCTTCATCAGCATTTGCATGAGCAGTATGACCTTCATGCCAATAAAATTCGGCAGTGCGTAAAAATAATTTTGTACGAAGTTCCCAACGAAGCACCGAACCCCATTGCACAATAAGAATTGGTAAATCACGCCATGACTTAATCCATTTGGCATACATGTGACCAATAATCGTTTCAGACGTGGGGCG